>JAKDLH010000140.1 GCA_030452945.1 Microlunatus sp.
GGTTGTGGGGGTCGCGAGATTGGACCAGCCGGTCTAATCTGGTGGTGGGTATGGGTTTGGGGGCCGCGAGATTCGACCACGCGGTCAAAACTGGTGGTGGGTATGGGTTTGGGGACCGCGAGATTCGACCAGGCGGTCAAGACTGGTCAGCGATCGGGCGGGTCGTTCCCCGCATCGGCTGGACGCTTGTCATCACCGAGGTGTCTACTTGATCGCTGCTCGGCCTCGGAGTGGGGCTGACATTAGGGTAGGCTTTCCTACAGAATGGACGTTTTGCGACCGCCAGTTCCCTGCGGCGACCCGGCCGGTGACCGGCGTCGTGGGCTGGGGGTGACCCCTTGTTGAGGGTGGCTGGAGTGCGCAAGACGTACGGCAGCGGACAGCGCAGCGTGCTCGCTCTCGACGGCGTCAACCTGGCCGTCGAACCGGGCGCGTGCGCGTCGGTGCTGGGCCCCTCCGGTGCCGGCAAGACCACGCTGCTGCGCTGCATCGCCGGGTTCGAAACTCCGGACGCCGGCACTATCCAGCTGGCCGGACGGGATCTCGACGCCCCGGGGGTGACCGTACGGCCGTACGAGCGTGGCATCGGCATCGTTCCGCAAGAGGGTGCCCTGTTCCCCCACCTGAGCGTGGCCGAGAACATTGGGTTCGGTCTTGCGCGACGTCCGGCGCGGCAGCGCCGCGCCCGGGTCCGAGAACTGCTTGATTTGGTCGGGCTGCGGGGGTTCGACGACCGCCGTCCCCATCAGCTCTCCGGTGGGCAACAGCAGCGGGTGGCGCTGGCCCGCGCGCTGGCACCTGCGCCGCAGCTGATCTTGATGGATGAGCCGTTCAGCGCCATCGATGCCCAACTGCGCGTCGAGTTGCGCGAGGAGATCCGTACGCTGCTGCGCCAACTGCGCACAACCGCGCTGCTGGTCACCCACGATCAGGCCGAGGCGATGACCCTGGCCGACCATCTGGTCGTGATGCGGCAGGGCCAAGTCGTCGCAGCCGGCGACCCTCGCCAGATCTACAGCGCACCGTCCGATCTCGAGCTCGGCCGGTTCCTCGGTGAGGCGGTGGTGTTGCCGGGAGTAATCGAGCCGCAGGGTGATCGGCTCGCCGTCTGCTGCGCGCTTGGCCGGCTTGACGTGGCGTCTGCGGGAGCTGCGGTCGGTGAATGCAGTGTTCTCGTCCGCCCCGAGCAACTCAGTGCCCGTCCGGTCACCGAGGTGAGTTCGGACAGGACAGCCGCCGGTCACGCAGGCGCTCCGGCCTTTTCCACTTTCCGGCGACCGAGCACGGCGTCGACCGCGGGAGTCGTGGTCGGTCAGTCCTTCTTCGGACATGACGCGCTCGTCCGGGTGCGGCTGGAGGCTGGCCCGCTTGTTTCGGTCCTGGTGCAAGGCTCCGAACGCTACGACCTCGGAGAGCCGATCGCGGTGGGAGTCCACTCGGCGGTGGCGACCTACGCGTCGAACGGCTCAGTCCCACGAATCGACCCTGGGTGAGGTTAGCCTTACCTGACCTCTATGCTGTCGAGGGTTCTCGAACCCCCAACCGTGAGGAGTCCACCAGTGACGTCAAGCAGTCCAAAGTCGACCGGCGGCGCGCAAGTCCGACGTGGCCGGCTCTCCGGCCGAGCCACGATCGCTTTCCTGGCGCTGTCAGTGCTGGCGCTGGCCACCGCCTGCGGAGGCTCATCGCCGACGACCGCCGACAACCCATCGACCAGCCCAAACTCGACCAGCACGACGCTGACCGTCTACACCGACCAGCACGCGGAGCTAGTCGAGTCGCTGACCAAGGCCTACACCGACGCGACCGGCGTCACGTTCAACATCCAGAACGACGCCACCGTCGGTCAGATTCAGGCCGAAGGCGACCAGGCCAAGGCCGACGTGTTCTTGTCCGAGGACCCGAGCCCGGTCGCGCTGCTCGGCAAGGACGGGCTGCTCGCGCCGGTCGAGGAGTCGACCCTCCAGCAGGTACGACCCGGACTGAGCTCTGGCCAGGACTTGTGGGTCGCCTACGCCGCCCGGGCGCGGGTGCTGTTCTACAACCCCACGAAGGTCGCCGAGAGTGAGCTCCCGGTTAAGCTGGCCGACATCACCGAGCCGCAGTACAAGGGAACCTTCGCCTGGGCTCCCTCGGGCGCTTTCGTCGCGACCACCCAATACCTGCTGTCGACGTGGGGCGAGGACAAGACCACGAGCTTCCTCAAGGAGCTGAAGGAGAACGGCGTCAACGAGCAGAAGAACGGCAAGGTGCGGGACACCGTCGAGGCCGGACAACACGCCATGGGTCTGTCGAACCACTACTACTGGTGGATCCTGGCCGCCGAGAAGGGTGGGCCCGACCAGCTGACCTCGAAGATCCATCACTTTCCGACCGAGGACCCGGGCAACCTCGTGCTGTCCTCCGGGGCGGCGGTGCTGAAGTCGAGTCAGAACGCCGCGGAAGCGCAGAAGTTCTTGGCCTGGCTCACCTCGAAGGATGGCGGGCAGCAGGTGATCGCCGGGCCGGTCGAGGTGTCCGGCGCCCAATACCCGGTCGCCACCGGGGTGGCCAGCAGCGTCGTCGGAGACCTGGACGCCATCAAGTCGCCCGCCTTCGACATGGACGTGCTCGCCGACTCCGAGCAGGCCGAGGAGCTGCTCAAGCGCCTCGGCATGTCCAGCGGCTGATTGGATGCCGCTCCGGGGAGCACCACGGGCGGTGACCGCGCTGGCCGCGGTCACCGTCGCCGGTGCCTCCCTACTGCCGTTCGGTTACCTCTTCTTCACCGGGATCTCGGCGAACGAGATTCGAACCCAGCTGTCCTATCCGGCGACTACCGGCGCGCTGGTCCAGACACTCGTACTGACGGTGCTGGTCTGCGGGTTGACCGCGTTGCTCGGTGCGGCTTGCGCGGTGCTGGTCACCCGGACGACCGCCCCGGTCCCGCGACTGCTCACCGTGTTGTTCACCCTGCCGCTGGCGGTGCCGGGCTTCGTCGGTGCCTACGCGATCTATGCGGCGGAGCTGGTCTTCGCACCCGGCCTCGGCGTGGTGACCAGCCTGCCCGGAGCCGGGTGCGTGCTGGCGCTCTCCCTGTTTCCCTACGTGTTCTTGCCGTGCCTGATCGCGCTGCGCGGGGTGGACCCCTCCCTGGAAGAGGTGGTGGTCACGCTGCGGGGCAGCAAGCTCAGCGCCTTCCGGGCCGTCAGCTTGCCCGCCCTGCGTCCGGCCCTGGCCGCGGGCTTGCTCATTGTGGCACTGCACGTGCTGTCCGAGTACGGCGCGATGGTGCAGCTCGGCCGCAGCACCCTGACCACCAAGATCATGGCCGAGATGATCGACTACGGCGACTATCGGTCGGCGCGATCGCTGTCGTTGCTGCTGGTCGGTCTGGCGTCGCTGGTCTTGCTGGTCACCCGTTGGCTGGCGGGGCGCGGCTGGGTCACCGACGTGGCCCGGGGCACCGCGCGGCCGCCGCGTCGGGCATCTCTTGGTGCGTGGCGCCTTCCTGTGACGGCCCTGGCGCTGCTGGTCCCGCTACTCGCCGTCGGCCCGACCGTGCTGATGACCGTCCGCGGTCTGCTGGTGAGGCGGCCGACATCGGCCACCGCCTGGTCCGACGTCGGTCCGGCCCTGTCCACCACCGTGGGGTACGCGGTCGCCGCCGCCCTGGTGGCCACCGCCGTGGCCCTGCCGGTCAGCTGGTGGGTCACCCGACATCCGTCGCTGCCGGCGCAGCTGACCGAACGGGCGGTCTGGCTGGCCCACGCGATCCCGAGCGCGATTCTGGCGCTGGCCTTGGTGTTCTTGGCCACCCGGCTCGTGCCGGCGCTGTACAAGTCCCCAGCGGTGCTGGTGGCGGCGTACGTGATCTTGTTCCTGCCGCTCGCGGTGGCCAATCAGCGGGTTGGGCTGCAGGCCGTCCGACGCGCGTACGGTGACGTGGCCGCCTCCCTCGGCAGCCGGCCGGCGCGCACGTTCACGCGGATCCATCTGCCGCTGGGGTCGTCGGGGTTCATCGCCGGCGCGATCTTGGTGGCGTTGGACGCCAGCAAGGAGCTGACCGCGACCTTGATGCTGCTGCCGTTCAACGCCGGCACGCTGTCGACAAAGCTGTGGGCCACCACCAACGGAGAGTCGCTCGACTTCAGCGCGGCCGCGCCCTACGCGGCTTTGTTGGTGCTGATCGGGATCGTGCCGGTGTATCTGCTGGTGCGGCACACGCTGGCGCCGTTGGGGCCAACGCAGGCCGGTGCCGGCCACCAAGCCGATCGACCGGCGGCCACCGGCTCAGGCCAAGACCTGATCTCGACTCTGTCCGCCCACGAGTGACCAGCAGGACCGAGCCGAGCCGTGACATCGATCACTACGCCTAGACCACCACGCGGGCCGTCGAGCGTCGAGGCCCTATGCTGTGGAGCGAAACAATCTTCGGGGGGAAGGGATTTCTGTGGTGTCCCCGAAACCGTTGCCCCCAAAACCGTTGCCCCCGAAATCGAGGGACGTGTCCGGCTGCCCTTCGGCAGCTCGTCGACGGACCGCGCCATGATCACCACGGCGGTGTTTCAGACCGAGACGATCGAGTCACTGCGTCATCAGTTGGGCGACGCCGGCGGGAACCTGCTGGATGAACTCATCGAGCTGTACATCGAACAGGCGGGCGATCTCGTTGGCCAGATCGAGGCCGCGGCGGCAGCGCTCGATCTGTCGCACCTCAGGGCGCTCGCCCACAAGCTGAAGGGCAGCACCGCCACCATGGGTGGCGGTCGGCTGGCCTCCGCGTGCGAGCGGATCGGGGTGGATCAGCCCGGTGCTTCTGTGGCCCGCGGAGCGGCTCAGGAGGTGCGTGCGGAGTACGAGTCGCTGGTGCAGGAGCTCGGGAAGTATCGACTCTCCCTGGCCGAGCAGTCTGGCCAACCGAGGTCTGGCTGAGGCGTGCCGAGTCGATCCAGGGTCAGTTGGTCCGGCCCTTTACCTCCTGCTCAGGCCGCATCGATGTACCGCCAGATCGTCGAGTTCGGCAACGAGGGCATCTGGGTCTTCGACCTCAACGGCACGACCGCCTACGTCAACGAGCGGATGGCCAGCATGCTCGATTACACCGTCGAGGAGATGGCCTCGATCGCGCTGCTGGACGTCTTGGACGAGGAGGGAAGGGATCAGGGAGCCGACTTCCTGGCTCGGCAGCGGCAGGCTGGTGGGACGACTGAGTCGGCGGAATGTCTGCTGCTGCGGCGTGATGGGCAGCCGGTCTGGACCGTGGTCAGTCACAGCCCGTGGCAGGACCAGGACGGCACGTACCTGGGTCTGATCGCCTTCGTCAACGACATCACCGAGCGGCGCCGTCTCAGCGACGCGTTGCGTCGTCGCGAGGAACAACTCGCGGAGGCGCAACGGGTCGCCCACCTGGGCAGCTGGGAGTGGGACATCGAGTCGAACCAGCTGCACTGGTCCGACGAGCTGTACCGCATCTTCCGGCTGTCCGCGGGGGAGTTCGACGGCACGCTGGAGGGATACCTCGCGTTGGTGCATCCCGATGATCGGGAGATGACAGGCGAAATCGTGGAAGCTTGCCTGGCCGGTCGACCCGGTTTCGAGTTCGATCAGCGCATGGGCGGCCGAGCCGGGCGGGACGTGATGTGGGTGCGCGCGTCTGGTGTAGTGCTGCGGGACCAGGCCGGACGCCCGACTCTGATGCGCGGCACAGCGCTGGACATCACCGCGTACAAGCGGGCGCAGGAGCGTCTCCAGCGTGCGACCTCGCGCTACCAATTGCTGCAGACGATGGCGGCGGCCGCCAACGAGTCGCACAGCCTCGAGGAGGTCACGCTGATCAGCGTGCGCGAGATGTGCGCGCATCTGGGCTGGCTCGCCGGCCGCGTGTATCTGGTGTCGGGTGAGAACGCCTCTCTGCTGCCGGTCGGACCGTGGCAGCGGCGAAGCCGCGATGAGGCTGAGCTGGCGCACCCCAGTGGTCTCGGGGAGCTGATGGCCGGGCTGGGCGATGTCAGCGATCTCGCCCTCGAGGTTCGCGACAGTTCTCAGGCTCGATGGAAGCGCGGATCCGAGCTCATCGAGCCGAGGTCCGCCTCCGACCTGCGGGCCTTCGCCATTCCCGTTCTCTGCCGCGGAGAGGTGGTCGCGGTCCTGGAGTTCATTGCGGACGCCGCGGTGCGGCGGCGGGAGGCGCTGGCCATCTGCCACGAAGTGGCGACCCAACTTGCCGTGGTGGCCGAGCGGGAGCGGACGAACCGCGACCTCCACACCGCCCGAGACACCGCCTTGACCGCGCTCGGAGCCAAGTCAGCCTTCCTGGCAACCATGAGTCATGAGATTCGAACGCCGATGAACGGCGTCATCGGTTTGACCGAGTTGCTGCTCGCCACCGACCTGGACGACCGACAGCGTCACTACGTGACCGGGCTGCAGACGGCCGGAAACGCGCTGCTGGCGATCATCAACGACATTCTCGACTTCTCCAAGATCGAGGCCGGCCGGCTGGAGCTGGAGCAGATCGACATCGATGTCACGCAGCTGATCGAGGAGGTCGCGGGGCTACTCGCTCAACAGGCTCAAGCCAAGGGGCTTGAGCTGATCACTCGCGGGTGTCTGGGGCTGGATGCCCCGCTGCGCGGAGACGCCTCACGGCTCCGGCAGGTGCTGCTGAACCTCACCTCGAACGCGATCAAGTTCACCGACAACGGCGAAGTCGTCGTATCGGCCCGTGTCGAAGCCGACTACGGCGACACCGTCGACATCACCTTCGAGGTCTGCGATACCGGGATCGGCATCTCCTCCACCGACCAGCGGCGCATCTTCGAACCGTTCTCCCAGGTCGACGCCTCGACCACCAGACGTTTCAGGGGCACCGGGCTGGGTTTGGCCATTTCGAGGCAGCTGGTCGAGAGCTTGGATGGCGATCTCACGGTGGTCAGCGAGCCAGGCGCTGGGAGTGTGTTCGCGTTCACGATCCAGCTGCCGCGCGGCCACGGCCGGGCACCGGCTCCCTCCAGACTGAGGGTGCCCCTGCTGGAGGGCGTATCCGTGCTCGTGGTCGACGATAACGCGACCAGCCGCCTGATGTTGAACGAGCAATTGATCGCCTGGGGCCTGCGACCCCAGCTCGCCGACAGCGGAGCCGCCGCACTCACCCTGCTGCACGACGCCGCGGCGACAGCTACGCCGTTCCCGCTCGCCCTGGTCGACTTGACGATGCCGGCGATGGGCGGGTTCGAGCTCGCCCGCCGCATCACCGACGCACCCGCATTGGCCGGGACCCGGCTCGTCCTGCTGACCTCGGCCGGCGTCAGCGCCGCAGAACTCGAGGACACACAAGTATCGGCCTTTCTGGCCAAGCCGGTTCGGTCCTCGCAGCTCTACGACTGTCTTGCTCAGGTGATGCAGCCGGCCCCGCGCCCTCGGTACCCGGAGTCGTCGACGCCCGCCGATCGGCGGCGGGACCGCGGGCGCGTCCTCGTCGTGGAAGACAACGTGATCAACCAGCTCGTCGCCCGAGGATTGCTAGATCGGCTCGGGTTCGCCGCCGATCTCGCCGCCAACGGCTACGAAGCGCTCGACGCGCTAGACAGCACCACGTACTCCGCGGTGTTGATGGACTGCCAGATGCCAGAGATGGATGGATATACCGCCACCGGGGAGATCCGGCGGCGGGAAGGCGCGGGACGACACACGCCGATCATCGCCATGACGGCGGGTGCCCTAGCCGGAGACGAAGAACGCTGCCTCGACGCCGGCATGGACGCCTATCTCCCCAAGCCGATCGACAGCACCCACCTGGAAAAGCTCCTCACCCACTGGGTCAGCGCCGACGCCGCGACGGTCCGTTGGGGCGCCGTTGCGGAAATGGACGCTGATCGCGGACTGGATCGCGTCCAGCCCCCACCACCTCTGTAGTCGGCACCACGGTAGGCAGGGACTCCACGTCGGCTACTGCGCCGGGCCATCCAGCGGGGCATCTGGCTCGGTGCCATCGCGAGATTCGACCAGCTGGTCGGAACTGGTGGTGGGTGCGGGCTTGGGAGCCTCGAGATTCGACCAGCTGGTCGGAACTGGTGGTGGGTGTGGGCTTGGCAGGGCCTCGGCAAAGTCGGTCAAGGAGGCTGTGACTAGCGGATTCGTGGTGGT
>JAKDLH010000141.1 GCA_030452945.1 Microlunatus sp.
TGAACAACACCACTACACCAAATAGCCATAGAATTAACGGCGACACGCTACTAGTGGCCTGTCGCCCGAGAGTTGCGGCGCCAGCTCGCGGCGTACGAGCGGACGCAGCGGCAGCCCTGAGGCGGCTGGGCGTCGGCTCGGAGATCGCCGGAGAGACACATCAGGGCTCGTCGGCCAACACCTGGTCCAGATCAGCGAGCCGGTCCAGTCCGCGGATCGCCGGGCGCATCCGGGGGTTGGCCTCGAACCGCTCCCGATGCCGATGCAGGAACCGCCAGTAGCCGCCGGTGAACGGGCAGGCGTCTTCCCCGACCCGCTTCTTCGGGTCATACCGGCACCCGCCGCAGTAATCGCTCATCCGGTTCATGTAGGCCCCACCGGACAGGTACGGCTTGGTGGCCAGGATCCCGCCGTCGGCGTGCTGACTCATCCCGACGACGTTCGGCACCATCACCCAGTCGTAGCCGTCGACAAAGGACCGGTGGAACCAGTCAGTGACCTGCTGCGGCGACCACCGGTGCTGCAGCGCGTAGCCGCCCAGCACCATCAGCCGCGGGATGTGATGGGCCCAGCCGCTCTGCCGGACCGAGGCGAGCGTCGACCGTACGCAGGCGGCCTCGGTCCCCTCCGGATCCAGCGCGGCGAACCAGCCGTCGATGGAGCGAGCCTGGTTCAGTGCGTTGTGGCGGCGGTAGTCCTCGCCGAGATACCAGTAGAGATGCCAGATGTAGTCGCGCCAGCCGATCACCTGCCGGAGGAAGCCCTCCACGGCGGCCAGCGGAGCACGCCCCTCGAAGTACGCCTGCTCGACCGCGCTGGCGACCTCGACCGGGTCCAGGAGACCGAGGTTGAGCGGCGCCGACAGCAGCAAGTGGGCCATCCAGCGGTCGGCACCCATCATCGCGTCCTCGTATCGACCGAACTCCGGCAGCCGGTGCTGAATGAAGTCGTCCAACGCCGCCAACGCCTCGGACCGGGTGGCCGCGAACAGCCGTGGTCCGTCTTCGCCCAGGAACTCCACCCCCTCGACCGCCAGCCGATCCAGATCGGCTCGCACGCCGGCGTCGATCGCGTCCTCGGTTGGCCAGGCCGGCTCGGGTACGCCCAACGACGATCTCCTCTTCGGCGGAGGCTCGCGGTTCTGAGCGTCGAAGTTCCAACGACCGCCCACCGGCTCGGCCCCGTCCATCAAGAGCCCGAGCCGACGGCGGTTGTCGCGGTAGAAGTCCTCCAGCAGCAGCCGGCGCCTTCCCCGGCTCTGGGCCCAGGCGTCGAACTCGGCCCGGCTCGCACTGAACCCCCGCGCGGGGTGCCGTACGATCTCTCGCTTCGAGGCCAGCCGGTCGACAAACCGCACCGCCGCCCACGAGGTCGGCTGAATCACCTCCAGCCGGCCGGATACCTCGGCCAGCCCGTCGCGGTAGGTCTCGGTGCGGACGTACCTGCAGCCGGACCCGAGCTCCGCCGCCCGGTGCCGCATCGCCGACAGCACGAGATGCGCCTTCTGCCGGTGGAAGGTCCGCCGCCGCAGCACCGAGGTCGACTCGATCATCAGCACCGGCGCTTCGGTGTCGTCCAGGAAGTGCGGACCGAGCTGGTCACCGAACAGCCAGCGGTACGTCATCTGCGCCTCTGGGTGGCTTGATGCATTAATATTCGACACATGGCATGAGTATGTTCTAGGGTCGGATCTCGTGTCCAAAGTGTTGAACTCCCTGCCCGTCGGCGAGCATGTCGGCATCGCCTTCTCCGGGGGGCTCGACACGTCGGTCGCCGTGGCCTGGATGCGGGACAAGGGTGCGATCCCGTGTGCCTACACCGCCGACCTGGGGCAATACGACGAGCACGACATCGCGGCGATTCCGGGTCGGGCACTGCAGTACGGCGCAGAGATCTCCCGCCTGGTCGACTGCCGGGAAGCGCTGGTCGAGGAGGGTCTGGTCGCTTTGCAGTGCGGTGCGTTCCACGTCCGCACCGCTGGCCGCACCTACTTCAACACCACGCCCCTTGGTCGGGCGGTGACCGGCACTCTCCTGGTCCGCGCCATGATGCACGACGGCGTCGACATCTGGGGTGATGGCTCCACCTACAAGGGCAACGACATCGAGCGGTTCTACCGGTACGGTCTGCTGGCCAATCCGCGGCTGCGCATCTACAAGCCCTGGCTGGACGCCGACTTCGTCCACGAGCTCGGGGGCCGGGAGGAGATGTCGGCCTGGTTGACCGCGCGCGACCTGCCCTACAAGGCGGTCAAGGAGAAGGCCTACAGCACCGACGCCAACATCTGGGGCGCCACCCACGAGGCCAAGAGACTGGAACACCTGGACACGGGGATGGAGATCGTCGAGCCGATCATGGGCGTGGCCGCCTGGCGGGACGACGTCGAGATCGCGCCTGAGGACGTCACGCTGACCTTCGAACGTGGCCGCCCGGTCGCGATCAACGACCAGGCCTTCGCCTCCGCCGTGGCCCTGGTGCAAGAGGCGAACGCCGTGGGCGGTCGCCACGGCCTGGGTATGAGCGACCAGATCGAGAACCGGGTCATCGAAGCCAAGTCTCGCGGCATCTACGAGGCACCGGGAATGGCCTTGCTGCACATCGGATACGAGCGACTGCTGAACGCCATTCACAACGAGGACACCATCGCCAACTACCACGCCGAGGGCCGCCGGCTCGGGCGGCTGATGTACGAGGGGCGCTGGCTGGATCCGCAGTCGTTGATGCTGCGGGAGCCTCTCCAGCGGTGGGTCGGCTCGGTGGTCACCGGCAGCGTGACCATCCGACTCCGCCGGGGTGAGGACTACTCGATCCTCGACACCTCGGGGCCTGCGCTGAGTTACCACCCGGACCGGCTGTCGATGGAGCGGGTCAAAGACGCCGCCTTCGGTCCGCTCGAGCGGATCGGCCAACTGACCATGCGCAACCTGGACATCGCCGACTCACGGACGCGACTGGAGCTGTACGCCCAGCAGGGCATCGTGGGCGGCGCGACCGCCGAACTCGTCGGCGGACTGGAGCCCGGTGCGGGCCGGGCCATCGCCCGTGGCGCGGGCCCGGATGATGATCAGGAGGCGCTGGACCGCGCGGCGATGGAGTTCGGCTTCGACTAGCAGCCTGCCGCCACGCACTGTTCGCTACGCGCTCACGGCCGATCGCGACGGAGCTACCGGGAAAACAACTCACCGGAGACCGTGGTGATGAAGTTCTTCAGCGAGTACGGAAGATCGCGCAGATGCCACCCCTCAGGGCCCTCGTACCAACCGAGGTCGTAGCGGTCCTCCTCCTCGTCGTCGTCGGACGCCACAATCGCGTCCAGCCAGCGCTGATGGCCACCGAGGACGACCGCGTACGGCAGCAGCTCAGAGATCTCGCTCAGCTCTCGGCCGGGCGGCATCTGGTTGGTCGGATGCGACATCAGATCCGAGCGCAACGCGGCGAGTCCGGCCAACAGCGCGGCACCGGACTTGGTCCGCGCGGGCATCTCCTGAGCCACGAACAGCAATCCGAGCGCCACCGCGATCAACGCCAGACCGATCAGTCCGAACGTGGTGAAGGCCGCTAGCACGATGGTGATCACCACAGCCGCGATGAGCGCGCTGAGCGCGACCCGACCCCAGCCACTCCGGATCGAGTCGGGGCGACGATCGAACCACCCGTTGGCGACCACCTCGTCGTACAGCTTGTCCTGCACCGGCCCGGCCGACTCGTGGACCCGAGACGACAGCTCGGACACCTTTACCTCACCTTGCTCGCCGATACCCTCCAGCAGCTCGGACTCGAACGGCCGCAGATCGGCCACGGCGCTGTCGGTGCGGGTCAACAACCAATCCGTGGGGGCGAAGTCCGCACCGCGAGGCAGCTCGATGATGCGGAGATGGCCGTGTACGGCGAGATCGATCAACGTGGCGGTGATGTCGATCGGATCGACCCGTTCGTCCGCGACGGTCCCGACGTGACCGGGACGAACGTCTCCGAGCACGCGGAACTCACTTTGGCCGGCGCCGACCGGAACGAACTCCCCCGCCCGGGTCACCTCGGTCCCAGCTCCGGCGTCGACTCCGGCCCGGCGATGCAGCGCGATCAAGCCCGCGGCCCCGAGCACCAGCAGCCCTAGCGACAACGCCAGAGGCAGGGGCTTGGCGGAGAAGGCCCGGGCCAAGGTCCAGACCTCCTCGATCTGCTCGTTGCTCGCCAACGCCCCGGGCGGGAAGCCGATGTGGACCCGGACGAACTCACCCGGGCCACGCGGGCCGTCGCGGAAGGTCGGCTGCTGGGCGTCGTCGGTTCCGGCCGCGGCGTAGGTGCACGGCACATTGGAATTGGGCGATCCGGCATCGCACTCGATGAACGAGAAGGGGACCGGAATCGCGACTGTGGCGACGAGCTCGGTAACCGCGGCGTCGAAGCCCTGCAGCACCGGCCACTCCAGCGCCGTACCTTCGGGGGTGGCGACGACCGCGCCGACCACGGAGTACTCCAGGCTGACCACATTCTGGCCGTCGGTCGGGAAAGTCACCGTGACAAACCGGTCGTCGACTTCGGTGGCCGGGGTGAACGGCTGACCCCCGGCGGTCGCGGAGAACCCGCCCACGTCGTAGACGTAGCGTCGATCGCCGAGGATGTCCTTCTTGACCTCGAACCTTTGCTTGACTTCAGCGGGTGGCTCACCACTGAAGGTGATGTCCTGGTGCACCTTGAGGACACCGTCGAGACCGAGACTTGCCGACACCACGAACCTCGAAGCCGTGCCCTCGGCTCGGGCCGGCAGCGTGAACGGACCGGCCGAGAGCCCCACGAGAATCGACACGAACACCAGCAGCGCGGCCACCCGACCCGTGACCTGGGTACGGACGGCGGGGAAGGACTCCAGCACAAGACCAGCCTCCCACAAGCGGGCTCCGAGCTCTCGCCACTCCGGCACTGGCGTGGCCATCGTGGTCGGCGACGGACCCACGACCCTGCACGAGCACTAGGCTCTCGCTCGTGACGCAGCAACATTGGGGCGGACCTCGTCAACCGCATCCGCAGGGACCGCAGGCGCCTCCCGGCTGGGGAGCGCACGGGTTCGGTCAGTCCCCGTACGGTCGGCCCGGCCTGGTCCAGGGCGGACGGTCGGTGTACGGCCAGGGTGGTGCACAGCGACCCACCAACCCGCCCGGTGGGTTCGGTGGTCCGCAACCTGGGGTTCCGCACTATGGCCCGCCGGCCCAGTCGCCGCGACCACGGAGTCCGCTGATGTCGTTGTTGCTCGGCTTGGTGGCCCTGAGCCTCGTGGCCATTGTCGGTCTGGTGGTGGTGAACGGGATCGCGTCGTCGTCTCAGACCGCGTACCAAAACGACAGCTATCAGGTGCCGCCGCCGGACAGTGCACCACCGGCGATCCCGCTTCCGAAGACCTACGCCGAGGCCGCGGACTGGTTGGTCAACAACCGCTTCTACGCGCAGAGTGCGCCGATCCCGGTTCGTTGTGCCAATCCGCCCATCAACATCACCAACGCCTCCGACGCCGAGCTCGAGCGGCACTTCAACGGTCAGGTGGAGTGCTTGATGCGAGTATGGCAGCCACCGGTCACCTCGGCCGGCTTTGTGCTTCCCCGGCCGTCGGTGTCGATCTACGGCGAGTCGATCACGACCAAGTGCGGCGAGTCCGGGGTGAACGCGTTCTATTGCAGCGCCGATCAGCAGATCTACTTCAGCAACTTGCTGCCCCAAGCCGTGTCGATCGTCCGCTCGAACAAGTGGTCGGCCGACGTAGTGATGGCGCACGAGTTCGGCCACGCGATCCAGGGGCGGACCGGACTGCTGATCAGCGCGCACGCACTGGCCCAGGACGCCGCCGACGAACGCGAGTCCAATCTTATGATTCGCCGGTTGGAGACCCAGGCGGACTGCTTCGCCGGCGTCTACACCCGCTCGGTGTCTCGTTCGTTGGGAATCCAACAAACCGACCTGCGCGGTATCGAGGACACCTTCGCCGCTGTCGGCGACGACACCGTGACCGGTGATCCCGGTATCGAGGGCAATCACGGGCTCGCGGTCAGCAGGATCTACTGGGGGACGACCGGTCTCGGCACCAGTGACATCGGCAAATGCGTCACCTTCAGCGCACCACCCAAGCTGGTGCGCTGACCGTCCCGGCGCCTAGTGCTCCTGCTGGTCGTCGGTCGTCATCAGCAGTGCGGTGGCGATAGCCGCCACCCCGTCCCCTCGGCCGGTGAGCCCGAGTCCGTCGGTGGTGGTCGCAGCGACCGTGACGGGAGCTTTGATGGAGGCGGTCAGCAGCGCTTGAGCTTCGTCCCGCCGGGAGCTCAACCGCGGCCGGCCGCCGACCAGCTGAACAGCCACATTGCCGATCTCGAATCCGGCTGCCCGGACCCGAGCGGCGGTCTCGCTGAGGAAGACCAGCCCCCTCGCACCGTGCCACTCGGGCCGGTCGGTGCCGAAATTACTGCCCAAGTCGCCGAGTCCGGCCGCCGAGAGCATGGCGTCACAAGCCGCGTGGGCGACGACGTCACCGTCGGAGTGTCCGGCCAGACCGGCGGGCTCGTCCGGGAAGAACAACCCGGCTACCCACATGGGGTGACCGGATACTAGGCGATGAACGTCGACCCCGATCCCGGTCCGGAACCGGATCGGGTGACGCCTGCTCAGGAGGCGAGGACCTCGTCGAGCAACACCTCAGCCTTGTCCTCCGGAACACGCTCTGCCAGAGCGAGCTCGGACACCAGGATCTGGCGGGCCTTGGCCAGCATCCGCTTCTCGCCGGCCGACAGTCCGCGTTCGCGCTCGCGCCGCCACAGGTCACGTACGACCTCGGCCACCTTCATCACGTTGCCCGAGTGCAGCTTCTCCAGATTCGCCTTGTATCGGCGGGACCAGTTGGTCGGCTCCTCGGTGTGCGGCAACCGCAGGACGGCGAACACCCGCTCGAGTCCCTCCGCATCGACGACGTCACGCACGCCGACCAGGTCCAGATTGCAAGCTGGAACCCGTACGATGAGATCGGATTGTCCCACGATTCTCAGTACGAGATAGAGCTTGTCCTCACCTTTGATCTGACGGGTCTCGATGTCCTCGATCACCGCGGCCCCATGATTCGGGTAGACCACTGTTTCGCCGACTGTGAAGGTCATATTGTCTTGTACCCCTTTCGCGGGCTCCAGTCTATCACGCTGAGAAACCGCCCAATGGCGCGTTTGCGCTAGCCAGAGGGCATATCTGCGGACCAAGGGGGCTTGACATCCTCTTCGACCTATGCAGCCGGTCAACTCGGATGCAGCACCGCTAGGCTGTGCCCACCTGCCCCGCACGTCCTCCGGAGGAGTCGAGATCGTGACCTACCCTGCACAATCCCGGGTGCATCGCTCGTTTGTCGCGACCCTGGTCAGCGCCGCCCTGCTGGTACTGCTGGCGGGCTGCGGGATGAAGGTCCAGACCCTCCAGCCCTACACCCCGGCCGAAGGCGTGAACGCCAATGTCGGTCGGACCGGCGAAGCGGTCCAGGTCCGCAACCTGATGATCCTCAGCCGTGAGAACGGCATCGGCTATCTCTCGGCCAGCATGCTCGCGCAGGAACGTGATGCCCTCACGGCGGTATCGGGTCGCCCCTTCAAGTCCAACGGTTACGACGGCACCCCGTTCACCGCCACTCTCTCCGACCCCGTAGGACTTACTCCCGGGGTTCCGGTCGTGCTCACCGATCGTCAGCTCATCACCGTGTCCAGCCCCGATCTAATCGTCGGCGGCGACGCCAAGCTCACTTTGACTTTCAGCGACGCCGGAGAATTCACCATCGAGGTCCCTGTCGTGGACGCGAACAACCCGGCGTACAAGACCATCACACCCTCGCCGACACCCAGTTAGTCGGCCGTTAGTCGTCACTCGCTGTTCGTTGCGCGCTCAGGACTCCGTCTTCCTCCCTCGCTCGCAGACGAAAAACCTGTCTGCTCGTTCAGTCGTCCAGACGGAGCCGCGCTACGCTCACGGTCGCTCGCGACGAAGTCGGCGTTGGTCGTCAATGCGACCCGCGCAGCGACAGCGAGTGACGACGACAGCGGCTAGGTGGCTGGTGTTTTTCGCGTGGCGGTGGCCGGGCTGATGGGGATGGGCCGG
>JAKDLH010000142.1 GCA_030452945.1 Microlunatus sp.
GATCAAGGTCTCCGGCGAGGACACCCCGCGAACGATCACGATCCGCAGCTCCCGGCACGGCCCACTGCTGTCCGAGGCCAGCAAACAGCTGCAGGGGGTGGGCGCGGCCGCCGCCGGCGGGGGCAACGAGGCGTACGCGGTCTCGCTGGCCTGGACCGGACTGCGGCCCAATCGGACCATGGACGCGTTGCTGCGGATCGACACCGCCGGCACCTTCGCCGAGTTCCGGGCCGCGGCCAAGCTGCTGGCCGCCCCGTCGCAAAATCTGGTCTACGCCGATACCAGCGGCACCATCGGCTATCAGCTGCCGGGCGCCATCCCCGAACGCGGTCGCGGCGACGGGAAGACGGTGGCCCCAGGCTGGGACCCGGCCTTCGACTGGAAGGGGCTGGTCCCGTTCGACCAACTCCCCTTCATGGAGAACCCAGAGGCGGGCTTCATCGTCACCGCCAACAACCAGATCATCGCCGACTATCCGCGGCCGCTGGGCTCGACCTACTCCTACGGCTGGCGCAGCCAGGAGATCATTGACGCGCTGCGCATCATCCCCCGGGTCGGCGTCGCTCAGACCAAGATGCTGCAACTTGACGAGACGGTCCGGTTCGCCGGTGAACTGGTGCCGCGGCTGCTGAAGCTGAAGATCGAGGACACCCCGACCACCCCGGCGTCCTGGGTGGCCGAGGGCCAGCAGACTCTGGTCGGCTGGGATTACTCGGCGACATCGGACTCGGCGGCGGCGGCGTACTTCTTCGTGGTGGTGCACAACATCCTCGAACGCACGTTCCGCGACCAGATGCCGCCCGAGCTGTGGCCGACCGGTGGTGGCCGTTGGGAAGCGGTGCTGACGAAGCTGATGCGGGAGCCGAACAATCCGTGGTGGGACGACGAGAACACCAAGGGCACGATCGAGACCCGGGACGACATCTTGCGCCTGGCCATGACTGACGCCCGCAAGGAACTCACCTCACTGGTGTCCCGCGACACGTCGGGATGGGAGTGGGGCAAGCTGCACCGGGTGACGTTGCGTCACCAAACGCTCGGCTCCAGCGGCATCTCGGCGGTCGAGTGGATCTTCAACCGAGGCGACTGGGCGGTTGGCGGCGGTCCCGCCGTGGTCAACGCCATGTCCTTCGACGACACGGCCGGCTACCAGGTCATCTCCGGTCCCACCATGCGGATGGTCGTGGACCTCGACGACCCGGACGCCTCGGTCTGGATCAACCAGAGCGGCGTGTCCGGACACGCGTACTCGCCGAACTACGACGATCAGGCACCCTTGTGGATCAACGGCGAGACCGTACGGTTCGTCTCCAGCCGTGCCGCAGTCGACGCCTCGACTGAACACCGGCTCACCCTGGTCCCGACCGGCTGAGCCCCGACCCCCGCGTTTTTGTACCACTCTCCACCTCCGGGCTTTAGGAGCAAAAACCACAAGGGGTGTGGATACCTGTACAAAACGCGGTCGAGAGATCCCGGGCGGACGGGCTAGAATCGGCCGCTACAGGCAGTGATCCGGCCATCACCGGTGAGCCTCCGGAAGAACGAGGATCGCTCGATCGAGTCAGGTCCTTCAGTAGAACCGGACGGGTGGGCCCGTGACAGCCTCGCGCAAGAGCGGTCGGGAGGTCCTCACGGGTCTCGGTGTCCGGCAAACGAGGTGGTACCGCGGTGGAGACATCGTCCTCGTGCGAGCAGCAGCCGTACGAGAGAACGAGAGAACCGCGATGATCTACCCGAAGGTGACCACCGGCGCCGATGACGCGCCGACCAAGGTGCCGGCCACCCCCTCCTTCCCGGACCTGGAAGAGCGGGTGCTGGCCTACTGGAAGGCCGATGACACCTTCCGCGCCTCCGTCGAGCGCAACCCGGCGGGGGAGGACGGCGCCAACGAGTACGTGTTCTACGACGGACCGCCGTTCGCCAACGGCCTGCCGCACTACGGGCATCTGCTGACCGGCTACGTCAAGGACATCGTGCCGCGCTTCCAGACCATGCGCGGTCGACGCGTCGAGCGCCGCTTCGGCTGGGACTGCCACGGTCTGCCGGCGGAGCTGGAGACGATGTCCCAGCTGGGATTGAAGACCAAGGACGACGTCGACGAGATGGGCATCGAGGCGTTCAACGCCGCCTGTCGGAAGTCGGTGCTGACCTACACCGAGGATTGGCGCGCCTACGTCACCCGGCAGGCCCGGTGGGTCGACTTCGATCACGACTACAAGACCCTGGACATCACGTTCATGGAGAGTGTGCTGTGGGCCTTCAAGTCTCTCAACGACAAGGGGCTGGTGTACCAGGGTCTGCGAGTGCTGCCCTATTGCTGGAACGACGAGACCCCGCTGTCCAATCACGAGCTGCGGATGGACGACGAGGTCTACGCGAACCGGCAGGATCCGGCTGTCACCGTCGGACTGCGGCTGGAGACCGGCGAACTCGCGCTGATCTGGACCACCACACCGTGGACGCTGCCGAGCAACCAAGCGATCGCGGTCGGGACCGACATCGACTACGTGGTGGTGGAGCCCAACTCCGGGAATCACCGCGGCGAGCGTTTCCTGCTGGCCGAGGCCCTGCTGCCGCGCTACACCCGCGAACTCGGCGACGATGCCGCCCAGCGGATCGTCCAACGACTGAAGGGATCTGAGTTGCTGGGGCGGCGCTACACCCCGCCGTTCACCTACTTCGCCGACGACCCCGGCGCTCATGTGATCTTGGCCGGTGATCATGTCACCACCGCCGACGGCACCGGCCTGGTACACATGTCACCCGCTTTCGGTGAGGAGGACAAGATCGTCACCGACGCGGTGGGCATCACTCCGGCGCTGCCGGTCGACGCCGCCGGCCGCTTCACCGTCGAAGCGTCGGACTACGCCGGGGTGCAGGTGTTTGACGCGAACCTGTTGATCATTGACGACCTCAAGGCCACCACCCGCGGTCAGCCGGCCGGCTCGGTGACTCCAGGCACAGTCTTGCTGCGACAAGAGACCTACGACCACCCGTACCCGCACTGCTGGCGCTGCAAGAACCCCCTGATCTATAAGGCCGTCTCCAGCTGGTTTGTGGAGGTGACGAAGTTCCGGGACCGGATGGTGGAGCTGAACCAGCAGATCAGCTGGGTCCCTGAGCACGTCAAAGACGGTCAGTTCGGCAAGTGGCTGGCAGGAGCTCGGGACTGGTCGATTAGTCGGAATCGCTACTGGGGCAGCCCGATCCCGATCTGGCAGTCCGACGACCCGGCCTACCCCCGAACCGACGTGTACGGCTCGATCGCGGAGTTGGAGGCCGACTTCGGGGTGGAGGTGACCGATTTGCACCGACCGTTCATTGATGAGCTGACCCGGCCGAACCCCGACGACCCGACCGGCCGCTCGACGATGCGCCGGGTGAGCGACATCCTCGACGTCTGGTTCGACTCCGGTTCGATGCCGTACGCGCAGGTGCACTACCCGTTCGACAACACCGAGTGGTTCGAGAACCACTATCCGGGCGACTTCATCGTGGAGTACATCGGGCAGACCCGCGGCTGGTTCTACACCCTGCACATCCTGGCCACCGCACTGTTCGACCGTCCGGCGTTCCGCAGTTGCATCAGCCACGGCATCGTGCTGGGCAGCGACGGGCAGAAGATGAGCAAGTCGCTGCGCAACTACCCCGACGTCAGCGAGGTGTTCGACCGGGACGGCGCCGACGCGATGCGCTGGTTCTTGATGTCGTCGCCGATCTTGCGCGGCGGCAACCTGATCGTCACCGAGCAGGGCATCCGGGAGGGTGTGCGGCAGGTGCTGATCCCGTTGTGGAACGCCTACTACTTCTTCACGCTGTACGCGAACGCCGCCCGGAGTGGTGCGGGCTACCAGGCAAAGATCAGTCGAGCCTCCGACCACGTGCTGGACCGCTACATCCTGGCCAAGCTCGATGAGTTCACCACGACCGTCGGAGACGAGCTGGAAGCGCTGAACGTGGCGGCCGCCTGCGACGTGACCCGGTCGTTCCTGGAGGTGTTGTCCAACTGGTACATCCGGCGCTCCCGGGACCGCTTCTGGGACGGCGAGTCCGAGGAGTCGTTGGCGGCCTTCGACACCTTGTACACGGTGCTGGAGGCGGCTACCCGTACGGTGGCGCCCCTGCTGCCGCTGACCGCCGAGGAGGTGTGGCGGGGTCTGACCGGTGGGCGGTCGGTCCACCTGAGCGACTGGCCGTCGGCGGCCGGTCAGAGCGACGCTTGGTTGGCGGCCGCCATGGACCGTGTCCGGGAGGTGTGCTCGACCGCGTCGGCGCTGCGCAAGGCCGAAGGCCTCCGGGTCAGGCTGCCGCTGGCCTCGCTGACCGTGGTTCTCGACGACGCCTCGTCGCTGGCGCCGCTCGAGTCGTTGATCACCGACGAACTCAACGTCAAAGAGGTGGTGCTCACCGATCTCGCGTCGGCCGACCAGAGCGTGTTCGGGGTGCGTCAGATCCTTCAGGTGAACGCCCGGGCGGCAGGACCCCGGCTGGGTCGCGACGTGCAGACCGCGATCAGGGGCAGCAAGTCCGGTGACTGGTCGATCGACGCCGACGGGGCAGTGTCGTCGGGAGGGATCGCCCTGCGAGAAGGGGAGTACGCACTGTCGACCGTGGTCGCCGACGCCGATCCGAGTGATCAACGCGCTGTGGCCATGCTCCCCGGGGGTGGCTTCGTGATCTTGGACTGCGCGGTCACCCCGGAGCTGGCCGCCGAGGGGATGGCCCGCGACGTGGTCCGTGCTGTCCAACAGGCACGGCGCGAGGCGGGCCTGGAGGTCAGCGACCGGATCGCGCTGGTCGTCGGCGGGAGCACGTCTGTGCAGGAGTCGGTCGTGCTCCACGCGGATCTGATCAAGACCGAGACCCTGGCCGCCGACCTGACGGTGGGCGACGTTGTAGGCGGCCCGACCGTGGCGTTGGGTGACGGGCAGAAGGTCACCGTCTCGGTCAGCAGGGCCGCCGCCTGAGCCGGCACCCGACCCGGGTCCTGCCGATCTGCACTCCGGAGCATCATCTGCACCCCTTGCTGAGCGGTGCAGATGATGCCGTGGGGTGCAGGTCGCATGCCATCGCCGACGACGTCAGACGCGAGCTATCCCCGAACCGACGATCACTACCCCGATCACCACCATGCCGACGAGCGTCACGGTGCGACTGTGGTGGTCCAGCCAGGCTCTGGTCGCGGTCAGTCGTGGCTGCATTTTGGTGGGGGACACCAGGGTCAGCACGACCGGGACGACGACTGTCGAAGCGGCCAGCGCGACGTAGCACGCGATGGCCACGACCGCCACGCTCAGATCAGTGGTGTCGCCGGCGACCGACAGCCCCGCCGCCAGGCCGAGCAAAAGTCCTTTGGGTCTGATATTCAGCACGGCGGCCACACCGACGGCAGCCAGCGGGCCGATGGCCCCGATCTTGTCCAGCCAGGCGGCGTGGCTTGTGGTCTGGTGGTGTCGACCACGTCTCCAGAGCACGACGGCGACCGCGAGCAGGGCCAGTCCGATCAGAATCTCG
The DNA here is from genome assembly GCA_030452945.1 of Microlunatus sp. Classification (GTDB taxonomy): domain Bacteria; phylum Actinomycetota; class Actinomycetes; order Propionibacteriales; family Propionibacteriaceae; genus Microlunatus. The sequence goes on from JAKDLH010000142.1 coordinate 5,515, forward strand.
CCGACGCCGATTGCGGTCTGTTGGTCGCGGCTGGTCGAGATCGGCAGCGAGCTGCCGAACGCCGCCGCAGCGATGACGACGAGCGCCAGACCCACGACCCAGCCGATGGCGAAGGGGATGGCTGTCTGACCTGCCCTGGGAGACACCAGAATCAGAATCGTGGCGGTGATGGGGACCGAACTCAAGGCGACGACGACAGCGATCGGCAGCACATGGCCCAACGCTGTCAGCATCGAAACGTTGCCTCTTCTCGGAATCTCGGTGCCCTCAGCGTAGTGGCGCGGTGCCCCGGCAGGGCCGCATCGTGCGGTGCGCGTCCGCGGAACGCTATCGAAGCAGGCGACGGGTTCTGTTTCCTACTGCCGCTCCAGGAACTGCAGGACCTCGGTCTGGTCGACGCCCGGAAAGGCGCCGGCGGGCAAACTGGCCAGCAGGGCTGAATGCACCCGAGCACTCGGCCAGCTGGCGTCGGTCCACTTGGTGGCCAGTTCCGACGGCGGAAGCTGACAGCAGCGAGGGTCGGGACAACGTGACCTCGACCGGTGGGTGGTTTCGCGGCCGCGGAACCACTTCACGTGTTCGTACGGGGTGCCGACCGACACCGAGTACGACTCCTTCTCGCCCCGTTCCGCCACCGCCGTGCACCAGAACGTACCGGTCGGAGTATCGGTGTACTGCTGATACGGCTGAGACCAATCCGCGGTGGCGAATACCTCCCGCGCGGTCCAGTAGCGACACACTTGCTGGCCTTCGACCGCACCACCGCCGTCGGTGGGGAAGTCGACGCCGTCGTTTGCGTACGCCTTGTAGATCACCCCGCCAGAGTTGATCTTCATGAAGTGGACGGGGATCTGCAGATGGATGGTCGCCAGATTGGTGAACCGGTGCGCCGCCATCTCGTAGGAGACGAGATAGCGGTCGCGCAGGTCCTCGATCGCGATGTCCTTGGCCTGTTTGGCTTCGGCGAGAAATCCGATCGCCCACCGTTGCGGCACCAAGACGGCGGCGGCGAAGTAGTTCACCTCCACGCGCTGGGCCAGGAACTCGGCATAGTCGGCGGGGGGCTGGTGACCGAGCACGACGTGACCGAGCGCGGCGAGAGCTAGCGTCCGCTGAGCGGCGGCATCACCGGTCGGCAGGTAGATCCGGTGGCGGGCCAGGTCGGTCACCGAGCGGGTTGATGCGGGCAGGTCCGGCACCGCCTCCAACGTGAAGCCGACCCGCTCGGCGATGGAGGCCACTCGGTGCTTGGTCAACGGGCCGCCGTCGTGGTCAGTGTGCCGAAGCAAGTCATCGGCCAGCTCCTCGATGGCAGGGAAATAGTTGTCGGACGCCCGCATCCGAGCGCGCAGATCGGCGTTGGCCCGGCGCGCGTACTCCGGGGTGGCGTCCCGCTCCGCCGCCACTTCCGAGATCCGCTCGTGCAGCGCGACCAGCGACTCCAAGGCGTCCAGCGGTAGTCGTGGGCCGGTCCTCACCGGCGGGACTCCGAGTGTGGTGAAGGCGGTCGAGCGCTGCGCCCGCTCCAGCCGCAGCTCCAGATCTGCTCGGCGGCTCGGAGCGCCGCCGGAGAGCAGCTCGGACAGCTCGCACTGCAGCACCGAGGCCAGCGCCACGACCGTGGACACCTTGGCCTCCCGCTTGCCGGTTTCGATCAGCGACACCGCCGACGGCGACAATCCCACCTGCTCGGCGACCGCGTCCAGGGTCAGGTGCAACGCTTTGCGTCGATGCCGGATCCGTTTGCCGATGAGCAGCGGATCCGGGCCGGCCGTGCGCGTCCGTATGGTGTCCGCACGCGGGTTGACCAGGCGTAGCGCCCGCAAGTCAAGATCTGCAGAACTTGACTCGTACGGCCGTGTCGTTGACCTCATGAGACCAGTCCACCGCATCCATTGGTTATGCGCAAGCAGCGAGTTCTGTCAAATATCGACGAACTTGACTCCCTGTCCTCCTGGCGCGGGGCTGACGCAGCCACCAGAGTCGGATCCACGTACGGCAGCGAGCACCGGCGGCCCAGGCCCGCTCGGCAGCTCGAGCCCGCTGATCAGAGGAGCCGACCATGACCACCACCATCACCCGCCCCACCCAGTTCGAGGACCCCGAGGTCACCGCCGAGCAGCGGCTGCAGCGAGACTGGGCCACCAACCCCCGCTGGGCCGGGATCTCGCGGAGCTACACCGCCGAGGATGTGGTCCGGCTGCGTGGCTCGCTGGTCGAGGAGCAGACCTTGGCCAGGCACGGCGCGGCGCGTCTGTGGCAGCTGCTGCAGGAGCAGTCCTATGTCCGCGCGCTGGGAGCCCTCACCGGCAACCAGGCCGTCCAGCAGGTGAAGGCCGGCCTGCGGGCCATCTACCTCTCCGGCTGGCAGGTGGCCGCCGACGCCAACCTGTCCGGCCACACCTATCCCGACCAGAGCCTGTACCCGGCCAACTCGGTTCCGGCGGTGGTACGCCGCATCAACAACGCCATGATCCGGGCGGACCAGATCGCCTGGGCGAACGGCGAGAACCGAGACCGGCCGGGCGAGCTGATCGCGCCGATCGTGGCCGACGCCGAGGCCGGCTTCGGCGGCCCGCTGAACGCCTTCGAGC
>JAKDLH010000143.1 GCA_030452945.1 Microlunatus sp.
GGTGTCGGCGGTCGCGGATAGAGTCAGCCCGTGCCTGCTGCCGACGAGCCCGTGCCTGCTGCGAAGAAGCCCGTGCCTGCTGCGAAGAAGACTGGTGCCTCAGCGGCGGTTGCGCCAACGCGTCCCAAACTGCTGCTGATCGACGGGCACTCGGTGGCCTACCGAGCGTTTTTCGCGTTGCCGGTGGAGAACTTCTCGACTCAGACCGGGCAGCACACCAATGGGGTCTTCGGCTTCACCTCGATGCTGATCAACGTCCTCCGAGACGAGGCGCCGACCCATCTTGGGGTCGCGTTCGACGTGTCTCGCAAGACGTTCCGCTCCGAGTTGTACGTGGAGTACAAGGCCAATCGCTCGGCCAGCCCGGACGAGTTCAAGGGTCAGGTCGATCTGGTCAAGGAGGTGCTGAACGCTCTCAACGTCCCGCATCTCGGCCTCGCGGGATTCGAAGCGGACGACGTGATCGCCACGCTAGCCAGCGAAGCCGAGCGGGCCGGCTACGACGTGCTCATCTGCACCGGTGACCGGGACGCTTTTCAGCTGGTCAGCGACCGAGTGACCGTGCTCTACCCACGTAAGGGGGTCTCCGACCTGGCCCGGATGACGCCGACCGCGGTGGAGGAGCGATACCTCGTCAGCCCAGCCCGCTATCCGGAGCTGGCCGCTCTGGTCGGGGAGTCCAGCGACAATCTTCCCGGCATCCCCGGCGTGGGACCCAAGACGGCGGCCAAGTGGCTGGCCGCCTACGACGGCCTCGACAGCCTGATCACCCACGCGGGGGAGTTGAAGGGCAAGGCCGCCGAGGCGTTCAAGGAGCGGATCGAGGCGGTCCGGACCAACCGGGTTGTCAACGCGCTCGTTCGTGATCTCGATCTGCCGCTCAGCGTGGCGGATCTGGAGCGGCGACCCTGGGATCGAGAGGCCACCCACCAGCTGTTCGACCAGCTCGAGTTCAGGGTGCTGCGCGACAGACTGCTGGAGGCCCTGCCCAACGAGGAGCCGACCCCGGAGGGCGGCTTCGAGCTGTCTGGAGCCATCTTGCAGCCTGGTGAGCTGGCCGCCTGGCTGGAAGAGCATGCCACCGGCGACCGGACCGGTCTGGACGTCATCGGGCACTGGGGGTCTGGCACGGGGGACCTGCGAGCCCTGGCTCTCGCGGCCGGAGACGGCGCCGCGGCGTACGTGGACGTCAGCGAACTGCTGCCCGCCGACGAGAACGCGCTGGCCGCGTGGCTCGCCGATCCGGCCCACCGCAAGGCGATGCACGACGCCAAGGGATCGTTGCTGGCCCTTTGGGCCCGGGGTTGGGAGCTGAACGGTCTGACCTCAGACACCCAGCTCGCCGCCTACCTGGCGCGGCCGGACCAGCGCACCTTCGACCTGGCCGACCTCACGCTCCGCTACCTCAGGCGTGAGCTCAAGGTCGACGGCGGTCCGGACCTGCTCGACTCCGACGACCAGCTCGCCTTGGACTTCGGGGACGACGATTCCGGGGTCGAGGTGGCGGCGGAGGCGGCTATGGTGCGGGCCCGGGCGGTGATCGACCTGGCCGACGCGCTCGACGTCGACATCGAGAGTCGCAACGGCACCAGCCTGCTGTACGGGGTGGAGTTGCCGTTGCTGCGCACGCTGGCCCGGATGGAGCAGACCGGCGTGGCAGTGGACGTCGGCCTGTTGGAAGCTTTGGAAGCCGAGTTCGACACCACGGTCAACCACGCAGCCGAAGAGGCCTTCAGCATCCTCGGTAAGCAGATCAACCTGGGTTCACCGAAGCAGCTGCAGGTGGTGTTGTTCGACGAGTTGAAGATGCCGAAGACGCGGCGCACCCGGACCGGGTACACGACCGACGCGGAGGCGCTGCAACAGTTGTACGCCAAGACCGAGCACCCGTTCTTGGCGCAGATGCTGATCCACCGCGACGCTATTCGCCTTCGTCAGACCGTCGAAGGTCTGCTCAAGTCGGTCGCCGACGACGCGCGGATCCACACGACGTACGTGCAGACCATCGCTGCCACGGGACGATTGTCCAGCACCGACCCGAACCTGCAGAACATTCCGATCCGCACCGAGGAGGGTCGCAGGATTCGGGAGGCATTCGTGGTCGGCGCCGGCTACGAATCGCTGATGAGCGCCGACTACTCCCAGATCGAGATGCGCATCATGGCCCACGTGAGCGCCGACGCGAGCCTGATCGAGGCCTTCAAGTCGGGCATGGACTTCCACACCGTCACCGCGTCCAGGGTCTTCGGGGTTGAGCCGGACGACGTCTCCCCCGGGGAGCGGGCCAAGATCAAAGCGATGAACTACGGCCTGGCCTACGGGCTGAGTGCCTACGGACTCAGCCAGCAGCTGGCCATCGACACCTCCGAGGCGAAAGCTCTGATGGATGAGTATTTCGAGCGTTTCGGGGGAGTGCGTGACTACCTGCGCTCGCTGGTGGTCGACGCCCGCCGAACCGAGTACACCGAGACGCTGTTGGGCCGGCGCCGCTATCTGCCCGATCTGATGAGCGACAACCGGCAACGTCGCGAGATGGCCGAGCGGATGGCCCTGAACGCTCCGATCCAGGGGTCGGCCGCCGACATCATCAAAGTGGCCATGCTGGACGTGGAGCGAGCGCTGGCCGACGCCGGCATGCGGAGCCGGATGCTGCTCCAAGTCCACGACGAGCTCGTTTTCGAGATCGCGCCGGGGGAGGGCGAGGCCCTGACCACTTTGGTTCGGGAGAAGATGGGCCACGCCGTGGAGATGGAGGTCCCCCTCGACGTCTCGGTCGGTATCGGGCACTCCTGGCACGCAGCCGCTCACTGAGCGAGACCGACCCAGAGCAGACCGTTTGGCGATCTGAGTGTGAGCAGACACTCAGCCTTCGATTCACCGTGTGATCTCCCTCACAGTTGGTCGCAACCCGATCGTGAACTGGGCCTGCTCAGACTGTGAAGCGCGTTCATCAACACCTTTCGAAACCGATGGCGTCGTGTCGCGCTGATCCCATCCCGAACTCGACCGCGTGCTGGACGGCCTACTCCCGAACCTCGGGGTTCTCGCGCACCCACGTTTAGCCAGTTGAGTGTGGCTGGCCGCGCGGAGCGTCAGACGTAAGGTGGGTATCCCTTAAAGCTCGCGCCCTCAAGCGGCGGGCGTTTGACCCGCTTTCTGCAGGCTAGGTATCCTGGAGTGTCGCTGTGGCCTGCGCGACTTCGGACAGAGTAGGTCACGCTCGTACGGACCAGATCGTTGTCAGTGAACTCCGCCCCGGAACCCGGGGCGTCGCACTCGGTTTGACGTTGTGTACGGACCGGGCTGCAGCGCGCACAGTACGAGTCCTTCCTATCGGAGCTTCACTACATGACGTCCTCTCTCGAGGCACCACCCCAGGTCGCGATCGACGACTTCGATTCGCCCGAAGCCTTTCTCGCCGCTATCGACGCGACCATCAAGTATTTCAACGACGGTGACATCGTCACCGGCACCGTCGTCAAGGTCGACCGGGACGAGGTCCTCCTCGATATCGGGTACAAGACCGAAGGGGTCATCCCCTCCAAAGAACTCTCCATCAAGCACGACGTGGACCCGTTCGAGGTGGTCAGCGTCGGAGACGAGGTGGAGGCCCTCGTCCAGCAGAAGGAGGACAAGGAGGGTCGGCTGATCCTGTCCAAGAAGCGTGCTCAATATGAGCGGGCCTGGGGCACGATCGAGCGGATCAAGGAAGAGGACGGCGTCGTCACCGGATCGGTGATCGAGGTCGTCAAGGGCGGTCTGATCCTCGACATCGGCCTGCGCGGCTTCCTGCCCGCGTCGCTGGTCGAGATGCGCCGCGTCCGCGACCTGCAGCCCTACGTCGGACAGGAACTCGAAGCCAAGATCATCGAGCTGGACAAGAACCGCAACAACGTGGTCCTGTCTCGTCGTGCCTGGCTCGAGCAGACCCAGTCCGAGGTTCGACAGAACTTCCTTACTCAGCTCCAGAAGGGTCAGATCCGCAAGGGTGTCGTGTCTTCCATCGTGAACTTCGGTGCCTTCGTGGACCTGGGTGGCGTGGACGGCCTGGTGCACGTCTCCGAGTTGTCCTGGAAGCACATCGACCATCCTTCGGAGGTGGTCGAAGTGGGCCAGGAGGTTACTGTCGAGGTCCTCGACGTCGACATGGACCGTGAGCGGGTCTCCTTGTCGTTGAAGGCGACTCAGGAGGATCCGTGGCAGGCGTTCGCCCGGACCCACCAGATCGGTCAGATCGTGCCGGGCAAGGTCACCAAGCTGGTGCCGTTCGGTGCGTTCGTCCGTGTGGAGGAGGGCATCGAGGGACTGGTGCACGTCTCCGAGCTGGCCGAGCGGCACGTGGAAATCCCAGAGCAGGTCGTTCAGGTCAACGACGACGTCATGGTCAAGATCATCGACATCGATTTGGAGCGCCGCCGGATCTCGTTGTCGCTGAAGCAGGCCAACGAAGGCGTGGACGCCGGGGCTGAGGAGTTCGACCCCACGCTGTACGGAATGGCAGCCAGCTACGACGACCAGGGTAACTATCTCTACCCGGATGGCTTCGACCCCGAGACCGGCGAGTGGCTGCCGGGCTACGAAGAGCAGCGGGCGGTGTGGGAGACGCAATACGCGGAGGCCCACACCCGGTGGGAGGCGCACAAGAAGCAGGTCGAGGACGCCGCCAACGAGGCGACCGTCGCGGCCAGCACAGCGGGGTCGGCGTCGTACTCCTCGTCCTCCTCGTCTTCGCCGTCGTCCACCTCGTCGGGTAGTTCCGGCAGAGAACCCCGTCCCGCCTCGGCTGGCCCCGAGGGCTCGCTGGCGTCGGACGAGGCGTTGCAGGCGCTGCGGGAGAAGCTCACCGGCGGAGCCTGATCGAGTGGACCGTCTCACGGATTGACTGTCTGACCACGATCACATCGGCCCCCGGACACGCAGGTGTCCGGGGGCCGATGTGTGCCATGGCTCGGTTCGCGTAGCCTGCCCGCGTGCTACGGGTCGGATTGACGGGTGGGATCGCCGCGGGCAAGAGCGCGGTTTCCGATGCGCTGGCCGAGCACGGTGCGGTGATTATCGACGCGGACATCTTGGCCCGCGAGGTCGTGGAGTCCGGAACGCCCGGTCTGCGTGCGGTGGTCGCTCGCTTCGGTGCGGGAGTGCAGACCGCCGATGGCCGGCTCGATCGAGACGCGCTGGCCCGCCTTGTGTTCGCCGACGCTGAGTCACGTCGTGCCCTGGAGCAGATCGTTCACCCTCTGGTCCGGATTCGGGCCGCGCAGCTGGAGGCCGCCGCCGCCGCGCACGCCGTCGTCGTGCACGTGATCCCGCTGTTGGTCGAGACCGGACAGGCGGCCGAGTTCGATGTCGTCGTGGTCGTCGACGTGGAACCCGAGGTCCAGATCCAGCGGCTGCGAGACCGCTCCGGTCTGACCGAGGCCGAAGCCCGGACCCGGATCGCCGCGCAGGCCTCCCGCCGTGACCGGCTCGCGGCTGCCGACACGGTGGTTCTCAACCACGGCTCGCGGGCCGACCTGGAGCAACAGGTGGCGCGGCTATGGCGTGATCTGCGTTCTCGCGCCACCAGCGACTGACATACTCACAACAAACTTCCGTCGGCGAAGGGACCGTCCGTCGACGGACATGCCGGACTGCACCAAATCGCTCCTCGAGGAGGCTGACCGTTGATCTGTCCCCGCTGTCGCGCTGAGCTGCCCGACGTCGCGCACTTCTGTCATGTCTGCGGTCAAGACGTCCGCTCCGACGACCTCACCCGTCGACGCTCCTTCGCGGCCAAGCCGGATGAGCCGGTGGCCTCCTTCGCTCTCGTCTCGACGATTATGCCGAGAGGCGTGGGGGAGCGTCCGCAGACCTACCGCATCGCCCTCACCATCGGTTTGGTCGTCGCTTTGATCGCCGCGATCTTCGGCGCACTGCCGATCGCGATCTTGGTCGCCGCTTTCGCCATCCCGATCGTCTACATCGTCTACCTCTACGACGTGAACCTGTGGGAAGACGAGCCCATCCCGGTGACAGGTCTGGCGTTCGGCTTGACCGGAGTCTTGACCATTGTCTTCACCATCGTGATCCTGGGGCTGCAGTCACCGGCGATTCCGACGACATCCATCGACGGGACCAGCCTCGGCGACGGCCCCAATGTGTGGACGTTCCTCCTCGTGGCGCTGGTGGTGCCAATCGTCGGTGAGGCGATCCGGGAGGTGGGTCCGCTCATCCTGGCGAGCCGGCCCGAGTTCGACGATCTGATGGACGGGCTCACCTTCGGGGTGATCAGCGGAGTCGCGTACGCCTGCTTGGACACCATCGTTCGCTACTGGGACCTGTTGATCGGCGGTCGGGTCGAGTCCGATCCGGGCCTGTGGATGTCCTTGATCTTCCTACACGGTTTCGTGAAACCGCTCCTGTTGGGCACAGCCACCGGCATCGCCTGCGCAGAGTACTCCGGGCTCGGGCGCGGTTACGACGGGTTCACCCCCCGCTATTACCGCGGGGTGATCGAGGCCATCCTCGCCAACATCGGGTTCTGGGGCGGCATCTACCTGTTCTCCTTCGTCGGGAGTCCGACCATGTCGGTCATGCTGAGCACCGGTTGGGGCCTGCTGATCCTGGCGATTCTGATCCTGCGAGTACGCAACGTGTTACACGTCGGTCTGATGGAAGCGGCCCTCGAACGCTCCGCGCGAGAAGGGGGAATCGGCGAGACCGACGAGCTTGCGTTCTGTGCGCGGTGCGAGATGCCGCTGCTCGACCACGCCGCCTTCTGCACCGCGTGTGGCACCGCCGTCCGGGTGCACGTCAAGGCGCACGCGGCGGCTGCTCCAATAGCGGCCGACGGCGAGCAGGGTCCGCCGCCGGATTCGCGGCCGGTGGAGTCGACCGGGGGAGCCGCCACGGCGACGTCAGCGAGCATGACCGCGAGTGGGGACTCGGCCGCGGAGACGCCGCCGCCGCCCGACGATGAAGCCGAGAGACCTGGCGAGGAGGAGCGACCATGAGCCAGAATCCTCCGTGGCCGCCACAGGGCGGTCAACCAGGTCCGCAACCGCAAGGGCCGTATCAGCCGCAGGGACCGCCCGCACAGAGTCATCCCCAGCAGGGCGGCGGCTACCCGCAGCAGGGGGGCGGCTACAGCGGACAGCAGGCGGGCCAGTATCCACCGCAATCAGGGCAGTACCCACAGCAGGCGGGCCAGTACCCACCGCAATCAGGGCAGTACCCGCCGCAGGGCGGCTATCCGCAGTCCGGGCAGCAGGGCTACCCCCCAGGCCCCGGGGGCGGCTACTCCGGTCCGTTCGCCCCGCAGACCCACCCGGGTCAGGGTGGATATCCACCGCATGGCGGGGGCACCGGTGGATCGGGTGGGTCGATGGGGTCTCAGCCGCCGAGGAAGAGCACCGGTCTGATCATCGGCATCGTGGTGGCGGCGTTGGTGCTGCTGATCGTGATCGGCGGCATCATCATGGCGGTGGCCGGAGGCGGCAAGGACGAGCCGATCAGCACCATCACCCCGTCTGCGCCGCCCACGCCGACCACGCCGCCGAGCCCGACCACCAAGCCCAGTGCCACCCCGACCAGCACGCCGACGACCAAGCCGACCGCTGCACCGTCGAGTTCGAAGCCGACCGACAAACCCACCAAACCCCCGAGCGGGGCCGCCGTTGATCTCGGCAACGGCGTGAAACTCACCCCGGCGGCGGACTGGAAGGTGCGGAGCAAGAAGTCGGGCGCTGCTCAGCTGTCCAACGGTGAGGACGTATTCGTCGGGATCGCGGCCAAGCTCCCGAAGGGGTCCAATCCGTCCCAGACTTGTACCGGCTACCACAAGGAATTGGCGAAGGACTACACCAATGCCAAGTTCGCCGACCCGGAAAACGTCGACCTCGGCTCCAAGAAACTGAAAGGAGCGACCTGTGCCGCCCAGGTGACCGTGGCCAACGGCGGCGACGCGGTTCAGGTCACCATCGTCTCGCTGGTGTCGATCCGGACCGATGGGCTGACCGTGGTGGGGTCGTTGTACTTCACCAAGAACTCCGACACCAAACAGTTGAACTCCGACTTCGCGACGATGGTGAACTCCATGCTCAAGACCCAGGTGGAGGGCGG
>JAKDLH010000144.1 GCA_030452945.1 Microlunatus sp.
GTCGGGGATGGCGGAGAAGGAGCACAGGCGCTAGATGGAGTACGTGATCTACGGGCTCGGGGCCGTGGTGTTCTTCGCCCTGGTGATGGCCTCGATCGCCTTGCATGAGGTCGGGCACCTGGTGCCGGGAAAGATCTTCGACGTCCGAACCACGCAGTATTTCGTGGGCTTCGGCAAGACCGTCTGGTCGCGGATGATCGGAGAGACCGAGTTCGGGTTCAAGGCCATCCCGCTGGGTGGCTACGTGCGGTTCGTCGGCATGTACCCACCGGCCAAGGACAGCCCCGAGCTCATCCGCAGTGCGCGTACCGGCGTCTTCCAGTCACTCGCCGATTCCGCCCGAGCCGCGGAATGGGAGACGATCCGACCCGAGGACGACGGGCGGCTGTTCTACCAGAAGAAGACGTGGCAGAAGCTGATCATCATGGCCGGTGGACCGACCATGAACATCTTGCTGGCCTTCGCCATCCTGCTGGGCGTGACCGCGACGTACGGGGTCTACCGCACCCAGCTCACGGTCAACCGGGTGCAGGAGTGCGTCGTGGCCGCCGGCGAGCCGGTCAACGACTGCGCCGGGAAGCCGAAGACCCCGGCTTATCTCTCCGGCATCCAGGCCCACGACACCATCGTGGCGTTCAACGGGGCGCCGGTGACCGACTGGGATCAGATGTCGCAACTCATCCGCGGCAACCTGGATCGCACGGCGCAGGTCACCGTCCTCCGCGACGGCCAGACGGTGCAGCTCACGCCGGTGGACACCGTAATCACCGGGGTCCCGGACCGCTGGGATCCGGGCCAGCGGGTCGCCGCCGGATTCTTCGGGGTCGAACCCGTTGTCGAGCGCGAGCGCGGCGGTCCGGTCGTGGTGTTGGACGACATGTGGACGATGACGCAGCAGACGGGGCACGCACTGCTGGCCTTCCCGGCGAAGGTCTACTACACGGCCGCGAACCTGGTCACCGGGCAACCGCGCGACATCTACGGGCCGATGAGCATCGTCGGGGCCAGCCGGGCGGCCGGTGAGGTCGCCTCGACGAACCGGATCGACGCGGGCGACAAGGTCGCCACCGGGTTCATGCTGCTCGGCTCGGTGAATCTGTTCGTGGCGCTGTTCAACTTCATCCCGCTGCTGCCGCTGGACGGGGGGCACATCCTCGGCGCGCTGTACGAGGGGCTGAAGAAGCTGCTGGCCCGGCTCCGGGGGCGGCCGGATCCCGGCTACGTCGACACGGCGCGGATGCTCCCGGTCGCGTACGCGGTCGGCGGGGTCATTCTGGTGGCCGGAGTGGTGTTGATCCTGGCGGACCTGATCGACCCGATCAAGCTGTTCTGAGAAGGATCGTGCCCCACGGTCTAACCTGAGATGCGTGCGCGATGACCAGTCCCCGGCCTCGGTGGCCGACGTTCACGAGTTCGCGCTGGCCATGCCGCACGTGAGTGTCGAGCACGGGTCGGGCGGCAACGCGGTCTATCAGGTCGGCCGGAAGTCGTTCGTGTTCTTTCGTACCCCGCGACCCGACGCAGTGGATCCCGACACCGGCGAGCGGCTGCGAGACGTGATCGTGTTCTGGGTCGAGTCTGAGGCGGATAAACTCGCCCTGACCCAGGACTCCTCGACCCCGTTCTTCACCACCCCCCATTTCGACAGCCACCCGTCGGTGCTCGTCCAGGCGTCCCGTCTTGGGGACCTGACTAGGCAGGAACTGCGAGAGGTCGTGCAGGACGCCTGGCTGGCGCAGGCCTCTGAGCGGCGGCGTACGGTCTGGCTGGCCGAGCACCAAAGCTGACCACGGGCCTGTCCGCCAGGTGGATCACCGAGTGGGAACAGCGAGCGACTTGGCTGGTGGGTAAAGACTTGGGTGGTGGGTAAACATTGACCGGAGTACCCATTCGAAGCGGACGTGCCAAAACGCGGCTCTCCTCGGCGGTGACCCAGCACTGTCGGACTGACACCGCGACCCGGTGACGTGCACAAGACAAGGACTACGCTGGTGCGGACATGAATATCGATCTCGGGCTCCCGCCCATGCCGCCGCCGACGCTGGCGGCCCGTCGTCCCACCCGTCAGATCAAAGTCGGCAAGGTTCTGGTCGGCGGGGACGCTCCGGTCAGTGTGCAGTCCATGACCACCACGCTCACCTCCGACATCAACACCACGCTGCAGCAGATCGCCGAGCTGACCGCCACCGGGTGCGACATCGTGCGCGTGGCCGTGCCCAGTCAGGACGACGCCGAGGCGTTGCCCGCGATCGCGACCAAGTCGCAGATCCCGGTGATCGCCGACATCCACTTTCAGCCCAAGTACGTGTTCGCCGCGATCGATGCCGGCTGCGCTGCGGTCCGGGTCAACCCGGGCAACATCCGCGCCTTCGACGATCAGGTCAAGCAGATCGCCCGGGCCGCCGGCGACCGAGGGACCTCGATCCGGATCGGGGTCAACGCCGGTTCCCTGGACAAGCGGCTGTTGGCGAAGTATGGCAAGGCCACCCCGGAGGCCCTGGTCGAGTCGGCTCTGTGGGAGGCGAGCCTGTTCGAGGAGCACGGCTTCCGCGACTTCAAGATCAGCGTCAAGCACCACGACCCGGTGGTCATGGTGCGGGCGTACGAGTTGCTCAGCGAGGCCTGCGACTACCCGCTGCACCTCGGTGTCACCGAGGCCGGACCCGCGTTCCAGGGCACGATCAAGTCCGCGGTCGCCTTCGGCGCGCTGCTCAGCAAGGGCATCGGTGACACGATCCGGGTCTCGCTGTCGGCGCCGCCGGTGGAGGAGGTCAAGGTCGGGCTGCAGATTCTGCAGTCGCTGAACCTTAGGCCGCGCAAGCTCGAGATCGTCTCCTGTCCATCGTGCGGGCGAGCCCAGGTGGACGTCTATAAGCTCGCCGATGAGGTCACCGCGGGGCTGGAGGGGCTTGAGGTCCCGCTGCGGGTCGCGGTGATGGGGTGCGTGGTCAACGGACCCGGTGAGGCGCGCGAGGCTGATTTGGGGGTGGCCTCCGGGAACGGCAAGGGACAGATCTTCGTCAAGGGCGAGGTGATCAAGACGGTCAAGGAAGCCGACATCGTCGAGACTCTGATCGAGGAGGCCATGCGGCTGGCAGAGGAGATGCCGGCAGCAGAAGGCGAGCCGTCGGTCAGCGTCGGCTAGCGTGATCTGACGTGACCGCTACCCGCACCCCGCTGCCGTCGACGGGTGGTGACGTGGGTCGGGTGCGGGTGCTGGGTCGAGAAGACCTGCCGGACGTCCTGCGGGTGTTGGCCCTGCGACCCGTAGAGAACGTCTTCGTCGGCTCCCGGGTCCGGACGGCCGGGGTCGAGGCGTCAAGTCTCGGCTGCCCGGTGTGGGGATATGAGTTCGACGGCGAACTGCGGGCGCTGTGCCACGCGGGCGCCAACCTCGTGCCGGTGAACGCCGATTCAGACGCCCTGGCCGCGTGGGTGGAGTTCGCCGGGCCGGAACGAACCTGCTTCTCGATCATCGGTCCCTCAGCCGTAGCGCTGGAGCTGTGGCAACGGCTGGCCAAGCGTTGGGGATCGCCGTGGAGCCGGGTCCGCGACGTTCGACCTCGCCAGCCCGTGATGTCGATCGCCGGTCCGCCGACCATTGAGCCCGATCCGGGCGTGAGGCGGATGGGTCTGGAGCACTGGGACGCCTACTACGAGGCTGCGGTGAAGATGTACACCGAAGAGGTCGGCGTCTCCCCGGTCCAGGGGAACCCGGCCGGCTACCGGTTCTATGTCCGCCAGCTGATCACCTCGGGACGGGCGTTCGGGATGACCCACGACGGCCGCGTCATCTTCAAGGCCGATGTCGGCTCGGTATCCGGCAACGTTTGCCAAGTGCAGGGGGTCTGGCTGGATCCGTCCCTGCGGGGGCGCGGTCTGGCTACTTCGGCCATGGCCGCTGTCGTCGAACTGGCCCGGACCATCGCGCCCACGGTGTCGCTCTACGTGAACGACTACAACCGACCGGCCCGAGCGACGTACGCCCGCGTCGGGTTCGTCGATGTGGGGGAGTTCGCGACCATCCACTATTGAGTCCCCTCGACGCCTCCGCCGAGACGTGGTCCAGGCCATCCTCACGAAGGGATAACGACGGCTGACGACGGTGGCTGACCACCAGTGGCGACGGTGGCTGACTACGGCTGGTCCTCCTGTGCCCTCGATCCGCATCCGTAATATCTGCACCCCAGTTGAGGTTTGCTTTACGAAATCGTAATAAATCCTTAGGGTGACACGATGCGAATGAGACTCGTGGGACTGCTGGCAGCTGGTATAGCCCTAGGTGCGGTTGGGGCGAGCATTGCGCCAGCCGCCGAGGCGGCCCCGAAGACGACTCAAACGGCACGTTGTACTGACGGCGGTGGGCACGTGTGGAAAGGCCGTTCCGTGTGGGGCAAGACCTACACCGACCGGTCCGGGGTGCGTCGGGTCCAGAACGATCTCACCGGCTTCACCTCCGCCGCGCGGGACGCCACCACCGTGGACTACACCATCAAGTCCTACAACGGAAACGGCACCGTGGCCCGCACCGTACGGCAGTCGGACCGGGCCTTCGCGTTCAACCGCGGCACCAGGTATCTCGACCGGAACCCGCGGAACCCGATCTCGGCACCCGGACGGGCGAAGATCGTGGTCAGAGTCGGCGACGGCAACGACGGCCGGCCGGGCTGCACGATGACCTTCGTCCAACCCGGACGACCAGCCCCGGCCCGGGTACCGTCCAGCTCCGTTCGGGCGTTCGTGACCGGATACACGTGGTGGGACAACAGTCCGCCCGGGTCGGCCGAGATCTCCCATCCCGTCCTCCACCGCCGGGCGGGCGGGACAGGCACCTACGCCGACCCGATCACGATGGCGGTCGGCTACACCTCGGCCGGGCCCGACATCCCCTACGGCACCCGGTTTTACCTGCCGAACTTCCAGAAGTACTTCATCGTCGAGGACATCTGCGGGGCTTGCCATCGACCCCCCGCGAACGTGACCTACAAACTCGATCTCTGGCTGGACGGGCGGTCGTCATCAGCGAAGGGTGCGAAGTCCTGCGCGTACCGGATCACCGGCAACCAACCGGTCATTCGCAACCCCGCGCGGACCTACCCCGTGCGCGCCGGGTCGATCTGCTGAGCTTCGCCCCGGCCGACCGCCGAGTGCTGAACGTTTCCGCGCAATCGTCCGCGTACGACGCCCGGGTCGACCCTTCTGGCTGACGTTTCCGGGCAATCGCGCTGGAAAAGTCCCAAGCCACTGGAACATAGGGATCCCGGCTTCGCCCTGGCCGGACCTCAGCCGCCGACGCCGAATTCCGGTCGTGGCCGTCACTCCGGCTGGATAGGGTGGTCGGGCTCGTCGGGTGGCCCGACGGGAGGAAGGCAGCCTGTGATTACCCGCATGTCGGAACTCTTCGTCCGCACCCTGCGCGAGGACCCGGCCGACGCCGAGGTGCCCAGCCACCGCTGGCTGGTTCGCGCCGGTTACATTCGCCGCGCCGCTCCGGGGATCTACAGTTGGCTGCCGCTCGGCTACAAGGTGTTGCGCAACGTGGAGCGGATCGTCCGCGAGGAGATGGACGCGATCGGCGCCCAAGAGGTGCACCTGCCGGCCCTGCTGCCCAAGGAGCCGTACGAGGCGAGCGGCCGCTGGGCCGAGTACGGGGCGAACGTCTTCCGGCTCAAGGACCGCAAGGACGGTGACTATCTGCTGGGTCCGACGCACGAGGAGATGTTCACCCTGCTGGTGAAAGACCTGTACTCCTCCTACAAGGACCTGCCGCTGTCGCTCTACCAGATCCAGACCAAGTATCGCGACGAGGCACGGCCGCGGGCCGGCCTGCTGCGAGGTCGCGAATTTGTGATGAAGGACTCCTACTCCTTCGATGTCGACGACACCGGACTGCAGAAGTCCTACGACCGCCACCGCGACGCCTACATCCGCATCTTCAACCGGCTGGGCTTCGAGTACGTCATCGTGCACGCGACCTCGGGGGCGATGGGCGGCTCGGCCAGCGAAGAGTTCCTGGCGGTGGCCGACAACGGCGAGGACACCTTCGTCGCCTCGCCAGGGGGCTACGCCGCGAATGTCGAGGCCGTGCACGTGATCGCTCCGCAGCCGCTGCCGTACGACCATGCCCCGGCCGCGCACGTGCACGACACCCCGGACACCCCCACCATCGCGACCCTGGTTGACCACGCGAACGCGCAGCTGCCGCGAGCAGACCGGCCGTGGACAGCCGCCGACACCCTGAAGAACGTACTGGTCATGGTGCGCCAGCTCGACGGGACCCGGGAGCCGCTGGCCATCGGGCTGCCCGGCGACCGAGAGGTCGATCTGCGTCGGCTGGCCGCGCAGCTGGCGCCAGCCGAGGCCGAGGTGTTCACCGAGGACGACTTCGTCGATCATCCCAGTCTGGCCAAGGGCTACATCGGTCCGTCGGCGCTGGGTCGAGAGAACTCCTCCGGCATTCGCTTTCTGGTCGACCCGCGGGTGGTCACGGGCACCCGGTGGGTCACCGGGGCCGACCGTGCGGGCCAGCACGTGTTCGACCTGGTCTGCGGGCGCGACTTCATCGCCGACGGCGTCATCGACGTGGCCGAGATCAAGGAGGGTGATCCCGCCCCCGACGGCTCCGGTCCGCTGCGGCTGGCACGCGGCATCGAGATGGGTCACATCTTCCAACTGGGTCGCAAGTACGCGGAGGCGCTCGGTCTTAAGGTGCTGGATTCCCGCGGCAAACTCGTCACGGTCACGATGGGTTCGTACGGGGTGGGGGTCTCCCGGGCCGTGGCCGCCGTGGCTGAGGGCGCCTGCGACGACAAGGGGCTGTGCTGGCCGCGGGAGATCGCACCGTACGACGTGCAGATCCTGGCCACCGGCAAGGGCGATGCGGTGTTGAACGCGGCTACCGATCTGGCGCGCGAACTCGACGCCGCCGGCGTCGCGGTGTTGCTCGACGACCGTAAAGCCAGCCCCGGCGTGAAGTTCGCCGACGTCGAAATCATGGGCATGCCCACCTCGGTGGTGGTCGGCCGCGGCCTGGCCGAGGGGATGGTGGAGCTGAGAGACCGCCGCAGCGGAGGGAGCGAGAACATCCCGCTGGCCGAGGCCGTCGCCCGGATCGTCGCCGTTGTGCACGGGCGTCCGGCGATCGACTGATCGGTCGATCTGCAGATGGAGGCGCTGCAGATCAGCACGGTCACCGTCGTCGTGCTCGTGCTGGCCGCGTTCACGGCCGGCTGGGTCGACGCGGTCGTCGGCGGTGGTGGCTTGATCCAGCTGCCGGCCCTGCTGATCGCCCTGCCGGACAGCACTCCGCCAGCCTCGATCCTGGGGACCAACAAGGTGTCCTCGGTGTGGGGGACCGCGACCAGCTCGGTCCTCTACGCCATCAAGATCAGACCGGACTGGCGTAGTGTGCTGCCGCTGGTCGCCGGCTCGGCGACGGGTTCGGCGCTCGGCGCGCAGACGGCCCGATTCCTACCGCGGGAATACTTCACTCCGATCGTGCTGGCGGCCCTGGTCGCGGTCGGCATCTACACCTGGCGGCGGCCGGAGCTCGGGCTGATCAGCCAACGCAAGCACGTCGGACGCCGGCACTACCTGCTGACGCTCGCGATCGGGCTGGGGGTGGGCTTTTACGACGGGATCCTCGGACCCGGGACCGGCTCCTTCTTCCTCATCCTGCTGGTCGGGGTGCTCGGCTGGGGCTTCCTGGACGCCAGTGCCCAAGCCAAGATCGCGAATCTGGTCACCAACCTCTCGGCGATCGCGGTATTCGCGGCGCACGGATCGGTGTTGTGGAAACTCGGACTGATGATGGGAGCCGCCAACATGGCGGGCGGATTCCTGGGTGCGCGGACTGCCATCAGCCGCGGGAACTCCTTCGTCCGCAAGGTGTTCCTGCTGGTGGTCGCGGCGTTGGTGGTGCGGCTCGGCTACGACGTATTCCGCGAACTCTTCTGACGCCGTCAGTTCTGACCGGTCGCTCAGGCTGGGCTCCAGCCCGGCCAGGCCGGCACGGCCCCCCCCCCCCCGCGCGCGCCGGGGGGGGTTGGGGCGCCCCCCGCCAAAACCTCCGGAGTTTACCCCCCCGGGGCCGCGGC
>JAKDLH010000479.1 GCA_030452945.1 Microlunatus sp.
GCCACAGGACCAGCCGGGACCGCGCGGCGCCTGCGTACGGCGCTGCAGCTGGCCTGGATTGATCCATGGTCTCACCGTACCCGGCGTTGACGGGAATACCCACTGGGGGTACGGTCGTTCTCATCGATACCCCACCGGGGTACATGACGAGGGGAGTTTCCGATGACGACGACCGAGTTCCAGGTGACCGGGATGACCTGCTCCCACTGCGAGCAGGCGGTGTCCGGCGAGGTCAGCCAGATCGCGGGTGTGGACCACGTCGAGGTCAGCGCGGCCACTGGTCGGCTGGTCATCACCAGCAGCGAGGCGGTCGCTGACGAGCAGGTGCTGGCCGCGGTCGATGAGGCCGGCTACACCGCGGTCCGCGGCTGATGAGCACGCCGGTGCGGCTGCTGGCCTTCGCCGCAGCGCTGGCAGCGGTGTTCGTGCTCGCCCTGGTCGGCGCCCGCACCCTGCTGCCCGCCGATCTGGCCCAGGCCGGGCAGGACCGCACCGGCCATTCCAGCAGCAATCCCTCCGAGAAGGACAGTTCGATGGACCACTCCACGGCGGCGACTCCGTCGGCGCAGCACAGCGAAGACTCCCATGACGAACACGGCCAGGCCCCGGCCGCGGACCCGGTCCGTGGCCTGACGGTCGCCCAGGACGGCTACCAGCTCGGGTCGCTGACTGCGCCGGCCGTGGTGGGGGAGGACGGGACGCTGTCGTTCCGGCTGACCGGGCCGGACGGGAAGCGCGTGACCGACTACACCACCGCCCACGACAAGGACCTGCACCTGATCGTGGTCCGCAGCGACGGCAGCCAGTTCCGCCACGTCCACCCGAGCATCGACGGCGCCGGTACCTGGTCGATCCCGTGGCGGTGGGCCGCCGCCGGCAGCTACCGGGTGTTCGCCGACTTCGTCCCCGCCGCCACCGGGGACACGCTGACGCTGACCAGCACCCTCGAGGTGGCCGGCGACCTGCAGCCCGTCCAGCTGGGTGCGGACACCACCGAGTCCACCGTCGACGGGCTCACCGTCACCCTGGACGGGGCACCGGCCGCCGGGACCAGCTCCATGCTGATCTTCACCGTGACCCGCGACGGCACCCCGGTCACCACCTTGCAGCCCTACCTCGGCGCCGCCGGCCACCTGGTCGCGCTGCGGGTCGGGGACCTGGCCTACCTCCACGTCCACCCGATGGACGACCCGACCGGGAAGTCCGGCCCGGAGGTGGCGTTCATGGCGGAGGCACCCACTGCTGGTCGTTACCTGCTGTACCTGGACTTCCAGGTCGACGGCCGGGTCCACACCGCCACCTTCACCACCACCGCCCGCTGACCCCGAACTCCACTCGACCGAACCAGAAAGATCTGTGATGAGCACCGCGTTCCAGCCTCCGCAGGCCCTCGGCCACATCGAGCTGCAGATCGGCGGGATGACCTGCGCGTCGTGCGCGATGCGGATCGAGAAGAAGCTGAACAAGCTCGACGGGGTGCAGGCGAGCGTCAACTACGCCACCGAGAAGGCCCAGGTCACCACCCCGGTCGACCTGGACCCGCAGACCCTGGTCGCGGAGGTCGAGAAGGCCGGCTACACCG
>JAKDLH010000145.1 GCA_030452945.1 Microlunatus sp.
TCGGTATTCCCGCCGGTGCCGCCCGGTACCCAGGTGCCGTACGGTCCGCCGCCCGATGCCCGGATGCCGTACGGCCCGCCACCCGGTGCCCCGGTGCCGTACGGCCCGCCGCCCGGTGCTCCGGTGCCGTACGGCCCTCCGGCGGCCAAGCCGTGGGTCGATCCGATGCCGGCACCCGGCACCGAGTACCACCGCTTCCTCGCCACCCCGCGAAACCGGTGGTGGAAGGGCGTCCTGGCGATCCTCGGTTTCGTGCTCGGCTACCTGATCATCAACGCTGTGGTGGGCGGCATCGCGATCGGGATCGATGTCGCGACCGGCCGGATGACGCTGGAGTCGATCGCCACCGGCGCGGTCGAGTTCACCCCGGCGCTGTTCCTGGCCACCAACATCGGCAACGCCCTCTCGATCCCGCTGGCCATGTTCCTGCAGTGGCTGGTCTGGCGCCAGCCGGTGCGCTGGTTGCACTCGGTGGCCGGTGTGGTCCGCTGGCGGCTGTTCGGTCGGACGGCGTTGATCGTGGTGCCGATCTGGATTGTGTACATGGTCGTCTCGGCCTTCGCGTTCCCAGAAGTCTCCGGCACCGACGGCACCGGCGGCAACTACACCAGCGAGACCGTGGCGCTGCTGATCATCATGCTTTTGACCACCCCGCTGCAGGCCGCCGGCGAGGAGTACGGAGCCCGTGGGCTGATCATGCGGTCGGCCGGCTCCTGGGTCGCCTCACCGGTGCCCGGGTTGATCATCGCCACGTTGGTGCCCTCGTTCGTCTTCATGCTCGCGCACGGCGCCGGCGACCCGTGGCTGAATGTGTACTACTTCTTCTTCGGCGTCATGATGTCGATTCTGGCCTGGCGGACCGGCGGCTTGGAGGCCGCCTGCGTGGTGCACGTGGTCAACAACATGATGGCGTTCGGCATCACCATCGCGGCCGGTCAGGAGATCGATCTTGATCGGAGTGCGGGCACCGGCGGTGCCTTCATGCTGCTGCCCATGGCCGTGCTGGCCGTGGTCACCGCGGTGCTCTGGCTGCTGAGCAACCGGTCGAAGGTCCAGCGGTCCTATCAACCCGGGATCGGTTCACCGCTGCCGACCGACCCGGCAACCGTGCTGCCGGGGCCTGGCGGCCACTTCACCCGCTGAGTGGAGGCGCCCGATCCAGCCCAACTCCGCGGTCGAGCCAACTCCGCGCCGGTTCGAACCCTCGCGCAGTCGGTAGCGGGGTCAGGGTCTACTCCGAGGAGTGGTCGAGGGCGGCGTCCTCGGCGTTGGCGTTCTTCCCGTGTTGGCGGGACTCCAGCTTGATCACGTGCAGCACCGCGTTGATCAGGGCCAGGTGGGTGAACGCCTGTGGGAAGTTGCCCAGGTGCTGGCCACTGTGGGGGTCGATCTCCTCGGCATAGAGGTTGAGCGGCCCGGCGAACGACAACAGCTTGGCGCACAGCTTACGTGCCTTGTGGTACTCGCCGATCTCGCAGAGAGCCGAGACCAGCCAGAACGAGCAGATGGTGAACGAGCCCTCCTCGCCGGTGAAGCCGTCGTCGGTCTCCTCCACCTTGTAGCGCAGCACCAGCCCGTGCACGGTTAACTCGTCGGCGATCGCCAGCACCGTCGCCCGGATCCGCGGGTCGTCGGCCGGCAGGAACCTGAACAGCGGAGCCAGCAGCAACGACGCGTCCAGCGCCTTGGTGTCGTAGTGCTGGACGAGCACGCCGCGTTCGTCGACGCCGTGGGTGAGGATGTCGTCCTTGATCTCCTCGGCGGCCAGCTCCCACTCGGCGGCCTTGCCCTTCTCGCCGGTGATCCGGGCCAGTCGCGCGCCACGGTCCACCGCGACCCAGCACATGATCTTTGAGGAGGTGAAGTGCTGGAGGTCGCCCCGGACCTCCCAGATCCCGGCGTCGGGCTCGCGCCAGTGCTTCAGCGCCTCGTTGACCTGCTTATCCAGGATCGGCCAGATCCGGCCGTCCAGATAGTCGGCCGACTTGACGTGCAGGTAGACCGAGTCGAGCAGCGCTCCCCAGACGTCGTGCTGCACCTGCGCGTAGGCGGCGTTGCCCACCCGGACCGGACGCGAGCCGGCGTAGCCGGGCAGATCGTCGAGCTCGAATTCGGTCAGGTCGCGCTCGCCGGCGATGCCGTACATGATCTGCAGGTGCTCGTCTCGCGAGGCGACATCGGCGATGAAGGAGAAGAAGTCCAGGGCCTCCCAGTCGAAGCCGATCGAATACAGCCCCCACAACGCGAAGGTGGCGTCCCGGATCCAGGTGAAGCGGTAGTCGTAGTTGCGAGAGCCGCCGGGGGTCTCGGGCAGTGAGGTGGTGCCGGCCGCGGCGATCGCGCCCGTGGGGGCGTAGGTCAGCCCCTTCAGGGTTAGCGCGCTGCGCTGCAGGTAGGTCCGCCAGGGATGGTCCGGGAAGCGGCCGCGGGCCAGCCAGTGCTGCCAGTGGTGGGCGGTCCAGACCTGCCGGGCGTACGCGTCGGCGTAGCTGAGCGGCGGCTCCTTGCTGCCCCACGACAGCGCCACGTAGCGGGTGTCGCCCTCCTTCAGCAGTGTCCGGGCGGCGGCCTGAGCACCCTCGAACCCCAGCCGCAGATCGGTGGTCAAGGTCATCGTCAGGTCGAAGTCCTCGGCGGTGGCCCGTCCCTGGTGATAGCCGTGCTCGGTGTACTCCCAGCGGGCGGGCCGGCGACCGTAGTCAAAGATCGGCTCGCAGTCCATGGCGATCTGGACCTCGCCGGAGACGCAGCGCATCGTCCGCAGCAGGATGTGCTCGGCGTCGTAGTCGTTCGGGGTCCGGCGATGGGTCTGGGAACGAGTGTCCTCGTGCCGCCACGGTCCCATCAGCAGGCAGTCACGCACCACGACCCAGCCCGTGGGGGTGCCCCAGCTGGTTTCAATGATCATCGTCCCGGGGAGGTAGCGGACATCCGCGGGGACCTCCACGTCCGCCGGGGAGATCCGGAAGGCCCCGGCGTGGCGGCCCAGCATGTGGCCGAACACGCTGCCCGAGTCGAAGCGTGGCGCGCACATCCAGTCCACCGAACCACTCGGCGACAGCAGGGCACAGACCTCGCCGTCGCTGAGAAACCCGTAATCTTCAATCGGCACAGACCGCGCTCGGTGGGAAGGACTAGCATGCTGCTGCCCGATCGTCTTGCTACTCACCATCCCCGAAGCATGGTCTGTCGCACTTTCGGACGCAAGAGCCGGATTAGAACGGCGTGTCACGATGGACGCGGCACTGACAAGCGAGACACCCGGGAGCGTCGTCCCTGGGGGAGGACGAGATGAGCGGAAATGCGAGCTTCCGGCAGGTCAACACAGCAGTTTTAACCGTCTGCGCCGTCGAGGCACCGGAGGTCGTGCCGTCGAGCGCCTTCGATGACCGGCTGTCGGCCACCTATAAGCGGGTCGGGTTGCTGCCCGGCATGCTGGAAAAGCTCGCCGGCGTCCGGGAACGGCGCTGGTGGCCCACCGACCTGTCCTTCGCCGACGCCGCCGCGATGGCCGGCGCCAAGGCGCTGGCCGAAGCCGGGATCCGTCCCGAGCAGGTCGGGGTGATGATCAACACCTCCGTCTCGCGGGAACATCTGGAACCGTCGACCGCGGTCGCTGTCCATCATCAGCTCGGCTTGCCGACCAGCTGCTTGAACTTCGACCTGGCCAACGCCTGCTTGGGGTTCGTGAACGGGATCCAGCTCGCGGGGACCATGATCGACTCCGGCCAAGCCGACTATGCCCTGATCGTGAACGCCGAGGGCTCGCGCCACACGCAGGAGGTGACGCTGGATCGTTTGTCCTCCTCCGACGCGACGGCCGCCGACGTCAAGGCCCAGTTCGCCACGCTCACCATCGGGTCCGGCTCCGCGGCCATGGTGCTCGGCCGGGCCGACGCCCATCCCGAGGGTCACCGGGTGATCGGCGGGGTCAGCCGGGCCGGCACCGAGCACCACAACCTGTGCGTGGGTGACCTCGAACAGATGCGGACCGACAGCAAGCGGCTGTTCGAGGCCGGGCTGGAGCTCGCGCTGGCGACCTGGGCCGACGCCCGCAGCGAGTTCGACTGGTCCGGCATCGACTGGTTCGTGGCGCACCAGACCTCGGTCGTCCACCTCAAGGCGATGGCCGACGCGCTGGGGGTCGACCCCGGGCGGTTCCCACTGACCGTGCCGACGTACGGGAATATGGGGCCCGCCGCGGTGCCGTTCACGTTGGCCAAACACGCCGACCAGATCCGCCCGGACGAGCGGGTCCTGCTGCTCGGCATCGGTTCGGGGCTGAACACCTCGTTCGCCGAGATCGTCTGGTGAGCACCGAGATCTGCCGGTGAGCGACGCCGGCGTCGCTGCGGTTCCTGCCGCCGGTACGACTCGGCCCTTCCTGCCTCTCGACGGACTGCCTGGTCTGGATCCCGGCTGGTCACGCCGCGTCGCGGTGGTCGACGCCGACGGCATTCCGCGCACCTGGCACCTGCTGGACACCGGGGTGGTCGCCGGCGGAGGCGCAGTCGGGACGATGCTCTGCCTGCACGGCAACCCGACCTGGTCCTACCTGTGGCGTCGGTTCCTGGCGGCGGCACCACCGGGCTGGCGGGTGATCGCGCCCGACCAGCTCGGAATGGGCTGGTCGGAGCGGCTGGAGCGGCCCCGGACACTCGCGGATCGGATCGATGATCTCGGACGGCTGACCGACGCCCTCGACCTCGAATCTCCGGTGGTAACGGTCGCCCACGACTGGGGCGGTCCGGTGCTGCTCGGCTGGGCGCAACGGCACCGCGAACTGCTGGCCGGGATCGTGTTGACCAACACCGGCGTCTCCGTCCCCGCCGACACGACGCCACCGGGTCTGATCCGGTTGGCCCGGTCGGCCCCGTTGCTGGAGACGGTGTGCGTCCGGACGCCGGCGTTCGTCCGGGCGACCACGGGCCTGAGCCGTCCACGCCTGCCTCGGGAAGTCCGCGACGCGTTCGCGAGCCCGTACGCGCTGGCCACGCGACGCCGGGCTGTCCGCGACTTCGTGGCCGACATCCCGCTCGAATCGGACCACCCGAGTCGAGGCGCCCTGGACGCCGTGGCCGCCGGGCTGGTCGATCTCGCTGAGCTGAAGACCCTGCTGGTTTGGGGCCCTCGGGATCCAGTCTTCTCCATTCGCTACCTGCACGATCTGCGGCGTCGCCTGCCCCGGGCCCAGGTCCAGCTGTACCCCAAGGCGTCCCATCTGGTGACCGAGGACACTCCGGAGGCTGCCCAAGACGTCTGGTCGTGGGTTCAGAGCACGGTCGTTCGTGATCTCGCCGCGGTCCCGGTGGAGCCACGTCCCGACCGCGGCACCGAACAGAGGTATGCACCTGCGCGCCACCCGTCGCCTGACCGGATTCTCTGGCAGGCTCTGCTCGACCGCGCCGACGACCCGGCCACCGCGATCGCCGAGCTCGGGCGCCGCGCGGCTGCACCGCTCAGCTTCGCCGACCTCGAGTCCCGGATCGCCGACCTGGCCGCCGGGCTGACCGGGGCCGGTGTCCAACCCGGACAGCGGGTGGCGCTGCTAGTCCGGCCCGGTATCGACCTGACCGTCGCGGTGTACGCCTGCTGGCGGGCCGGAGCGGCGATCGTGATCGCCGACGCCGGACTCGGCTTGCGCAACCTCGGCCGGGCGCTGCGGAGCGCCGACCCCGACCACCTGATCGCGGTCCCGGCCGGACTTCTCGCCGCGACGGCGCTGCGAGTGCCCGGCACGCGGATCGTGGTCGGGGAACTGCCCGGCCGAATACGGCGATGGCTGAAGATCGCACACTCACTCGCGGAGCTGACCGAGTCCGGGCGACGACGACACGCCCCCCAGACCATCATGGCGACTCCGCCGCCGGACGCGGACGCCGAGGTCGCGGTGCTGTTCACCTCCGGAGCCACCGGCCCGGCCAAGGGCGTGGTCTACCGGCACCGGCAGCTGCGCGCCCAGCTCGACCTGGTACGCACGGTGTGCCGACTCGATCCCGGCGCCCGCCTGGTCGCGGCCTTTGCCCCGTTCGCGCTCTATGGCCCGGCCCTGGGCGCGGCCGCCGCGGTCCCCGACATGGACCCCACCAAGCCGGCGACGCTGACGGCGACCGCGCTGGCCCAGGCGGTCGCCGCCGTCGAGGCCACCGTGGTGTTCGCCTCTCCGGCGGCGCTCCGCAACGTGGTGGCCACAGCCGACGACCTCACCGACGACCTCAGACGACGACTGGAGTCGGTACGGACGGTGCTCTCGGCCGGAGCGCCGGTGCCACTCCTCCTGCTTCAGCGGGTCCAGGCGCCGCTGCCGAAGGCCGAGCTGCACACTCCGTACGGAATGACCGAGGCGCTGCCGGTCACCGACGTCACGCTGGCCGAGATCGAGCGCGCCACGGCCGGAGGACGGGCACGTCAGGGCGTCTGTGTCGGACGTCCGCTGCCCGGGGTGAGGATCGGCATCGCGCCGCTGGACTCGGTCGGTGTCCCGGCCGAGGCGGTGGTCGACAGTCCGGAAGTCACCGGCGAGATCTGCGTCGCCGCCGCCCACGTCAAGGACCACTACGACCGGCTCTGGGCCGTCCAGCAGGCCAGCGCCCGCCCCTCCGGCTGGCACCGGACCGGTGACGTCGGGCACCGCGATCACGACGGCCGGCTTTGGGTGGAGGGCCGACGGCAGCACCTGATCATCACCGACAGCGGCCCGGTTACCCCGGTCGGGATCGAGCAGCAGCTCGAGCAGCTGCCCGAGGTCGAGCTGGCCGCGGTCGTCGGGGTCGGACCATCCGGCACCCAGCAGGTGGTCGCCGTGCTCGTCCGGTCCGGGCTCGCTCCCCGCTGCCGCCCGTCGCTGGTCCGGTCCGCGCTCGCGCCAGCGGCCCTGGCCGCCGCCGCCCGCGAGGTCACCCGCCCGTCGAGCGACCCGTCGGCGCCACCGCCAGCATCGGTCGACCTGGCCGCATCAGTCGATCTGGCCGCTGTGCTGGTCACCGACCGGCTGCCCGTCGACATCCGGCACGCCTCCAAGATCGACCGAGCCCGGGTGGCGCGCTGGGCGGAGAGGGTGCTCGCCGGGGGCGGCGGACGACGACCGTGAGAGTCTTGGTCACCGGCACCCGCAGCCTGCTCGGCGGTCGGGTAGCCGAGGCACTGGCGGCCCGCGGCGACGACGTCACCGTGCTGCAGCGCCGGTCGAGCCGGCTCGGTCTGCCTGAGGTGCTAGCCGACGTGGCCGACCGGTCCGCGGTTCGCGCCGCCGTCGACGGCCAGGACGCCGTGGTGCATCTGGCGGCCAAGGTCGGGGTGACCGGCACCTGGACAGAGTTCGTGCACAGCAACGTCACCGGCACCGGAGTCATCACCCAGGCCTGCCGGGATCTGGGCGTACGCAGCCTGGTGCACGTGTCCTCGCCCTCGGTGGCGCACGCCGGCTCGTCGCTGGTCGGGGTCGGAGCCGCACCGGCCGACCCGGATCGCGCCCGCGGCCACTACGCCCGGAGCAAGGCGATAGCCGAGCAGATCGCCTTGGCCGCCGACACCGGCGAGCTGGCGGTCACCGCCGTCCGGCCGCACCTGGTCTGGGGCCCGGGCGACACGCAGCTGGTCGGGCGCATCGTGGAGCGGGCTCGTGTCGGCCGGCTGCCGGTGCTCGGTTCGGGCGCCGCGCTGGTGGACAGCACCTACCTCGACAACGCTGTGGACGCGATCGTCGCCGCCCTGGACCGAATCGAGGTCACTCGCGGGCAGGCGCTGGTGGTGACCAACGGCGAACCGCGGCCAATAGCCGAGCTGATCGCCGGCATCTGCACCGCGGCCGGAGTCGCACCGCCGCGCCGCCGCGTACCGGTGTCGGTGGGAAAGCTGGCCGGAGCCGGCGCCGAAGCCGTCTGGTCGGTCCGGCAAGCCGTCGGTCGTCCGGCGGCCGACGATCCACCGATGACGCGGTTCCTGGCCGAGCAGCTCAGCACCGCCCACTGGTTCGACCAGCGACACACC
>JAKDLH010000146.1 GCA_030452945.1 Microlunatus sp.
GCAAAAGCCGCGTAAACATCGAGTTGTCACTGTCCGAAATTTCAGACACAGTCCAGCGTCCAGGTAGGTGCTGTAGCCGGTGGTCTTGCCGGTGTCGTCGTCGATGGCCAGCAACAACAGCTCGTCGGCGATCAGCATCCTTCGACGCTACCGTGGGCGCCATGCCGGTCCCCGCTTCCTCGATCACCACGTCTCCGATCACCGCCTACCCGATTCACCGCCACAAGCTGAACAACGGCTTGGAGGTCATCGCGAGCCCCGATCATGGGGCTCCGTCCGTGGCGGTCAACCTGTGGTACAACGTGGGCTCGCGGCACGAGCAGCCCGGGCGGACCGGGTTCGCCCATCTCTTCGAGCACGTGATGTTCCAGGGCTCGGCCAACGTCGCCTCCGGTCAGCACATCGGCCTGCTGCAAGCGGCCGGCGCCTCGGTCAACGCCACCACCTGGTTCGACCGCACCAACTACTTCGAGACCCTGCCGACCGGAGGCCTCGAGCTCGCGCTCTGGCTGGAGGCCGACCGGCTCGGCTCGTTGCCGGAGGCGTTGACCATCGAGAACCTGGACAACCAACGCGAAGTGGTGAAGGAGGAGAAGCGCCAGCGCTACGACAACGTCCCGTACGGCGACGCCATGCGCCGGCTGATCGAGTTGACCTTCCCGACCGACCACCCGTACGGGCACACCGTCATCGGCTCGATGGCGGACCTGGACGCCGCGACCGTGGACGACGTCAAGGCGTTCTTCGCGACGTACTACCAACCCAACAACGCGGTGCTGTCCATCGTCGGCGACTGCAGTCCCGAGACGGCGTTCGCGACCGCCGAGAGGTATTTCGGCGCTCTCCCCGCCGGACCCGAGCCGCCCGCCGCGGACGCGGACCCGTTGCCGCCGCTGACCGGGCTGCCGGCCGATGAGACTTCGGCCGACGTGCCGGCCGACGCGGTTTACTTCACCTGGCGTCTGCCGCCGACCGGCACCCGCGAGTTCGACGCGATCGACCTCGGTCTCACCGTCTTGGGCCAGGGACAGACCTCACGCCTGTACCGGCGTCTGGTCCGAAACGACGAGCTGGCCGAGTCGGTCTCGGCCGCCAGCATGGGACTGATCGGCGGGACGTCGTTCGGCCTCGCTTACGCTCGTGTCCGAGACGGTGTCGGGCTCGAGCGCCTGCATGACGCCGTCCTGACCGAAGTCGACCGGCTGGTCGCCGAGTCGGTGTCCGAGGTCGAGTTGCGGCGCGCCAAGGCGCAGTTCGAACGCCATTGGCTGCACGAGCTGGCTCGGATCGACTCCCGCGCCGACGCTCTCGGGGAGTTCACCACCCTGCACAAAGATCCCGCTCGGATGAACGCCCGCCTGGGCGAGATCGACGCGGTGACTCTCGACGACGTCTCGACTGCGTTGCGGGACCGCCTCGCCACGACCTACCGCTCCACCCTCCGCTACCGACGCGCCGGCCGTGATATCGGTGAGGGGTGATGACGCTTCCGCGCCCCGAGATCGCCCCACCACGTCCCTGGCACTTTCCGCGTGTCGCACGGGGTCAACTGAGCAACGGGACCGCGCTGCACAGCTACCACCTTCCGGGTCAGCAGATCATCGTGGCCCATCTGGTGCTGGAGGTGCCGCTCAGCGCGGAACCGCGCAGCCGCGAGGGCGTCGCTACCATTACCGGCCGCTGCCTGGATGAGGGCACCCGCCAGCACGGTGGGGTCGAGTTCGCCGAACTGCTGGAGACCGAAGGAGCCGGGTTCGGGATCGACGTCGGGCTGTCGGGTCTGCAGGCCGTCCTCGATGTCCCGGCCCGGCGGCTGGACCGCGCGTTCGAGCTGTTCGCCGAGGCCGTCATCGCGCCGGCCCTGGCCGCTGAGGATGTGGATCGTGGGGTCCAGCTCCGGCTCGCCGAAATCGAGCAGGGCCGGGTCAACTCGGCTTCCCGAGCGGGCACGGAGTTCCGGAGAGCGGTGTACGCTCCCGGCTCCCGGGCCGCCAGAAGAAGCGGCGGCGAGCCGGACACGGTCGGCGAGGTCACCGCCGCCGACGTGGCCGCCTTCCACACCGAGCGGTTCGGACCGGCCAGGACCACGCTGATCGTCGCCGGCGATCTGACCGGGGTGGATCTGGATTCGCTGACCGAGCGGGTGTTCGGCGGTTGGCGCAACGACGACCAGCAGGTGTGCGACCCGCGACCGGTCCGGCCCGCCGCACCGGCCGCGGTGCTGATCGACCGGCCCGGGGCCGTGCAGGCCGATCTCCGGCTGGGTGGGTTCGGGGTCGACCGGAACGATCCGCGCTGGGCGGACCTGACCGTGGCCGGCTACGCCATGGGCGGCGCCTTCCTCTCTCGACTCAACAAGGTGCTGCGCGAGGAGCGTGGGTACACCTACGGCGTCCGACTGGTCTTCAACCCGCTGCGATCGGGTGGTTCCTACGCTGTCCAGGGGTCGTTCCGCACCGACGTGCTGGTCGAGGCCGTGTCGCAGGCGCGCCTGCTGCTGGAGGTCGCCGACCACCCCTTCGACGCCGACGAGGTGAACGACGCGGTCTCCTATCTGACCGGTGTGTCGCCGCTGCGCTTCGCCACGGCCGCTGGAGTCGCCGCCCAGGCGGGGTCCCAGGTGCTGGCCGGGCTCAGGCCGGACTATCTCGACCAGAGCTTGGCCGCGCTGCGGGAGGTCACGCCGGCCTCGGCCACGCAGGCCTACCAGAGCGTGGTCGCCCTCGACGCCGCCAGCCTGGTCGTGGTCGGGGACGCGGACGTGCTGGCCGAGCCGCTACGGGCGCTGGGCTACCCCGACCTGGTGGTCGTCGAGAACTGACCCACTACCCGCCCGAAGCTTTGGCCGCACGCTCGGTGGCGGCCTTGGCCTTCTCGATCTCGGTCTGGTACTCCCCTAGCTTGCCTTCGGTGAGCGCCTTCTGAGCGGCTTCGAAGGCCTGCTTGGCCTCGGTCAGGGCCTTTGTGGCCGCCGGTCGGTCCGGCTCGGCGGGCGGCTTGCCGGGCGTGGACTCCGACGGTCGCGGCGTCGGGCTGGCCGACGGGTCCGTCTCGCCGGTGTCCGCCCCGGAGTCACCCGCGAAGACCTGGTCCAGGGCTTGCTGGAGGGTGTCACCAATACCGACTTGCTGGCCGAACCGGACGAGCACGAAGCGCAGCGCCGGATACGAGCCCGTGCTCCCCTGCCGCTGGGTGTAGACCGGCTGGACGTACAACAGACCACCACCGACGGGCAGCGTGAGCAGGTTGCCGTACGACGCCTGCGCAGTGCCCTGCTGGAACGGACGCAGGCGTTCCGCGACCACCTCGTTGGTGACCATGGCGTTGGCGGTCTGGCCGGGTCCGTCGATCTGGGTGGTGTCCGACATCCGCAGCACCCGCAACTTCCCGTAGTCGGGGCTGCTGGCGTCGGCGTTCACCGCCATGTAGGCCGCGAGGTTGGATCGGCCCCGGGGCACGTAGACGCTGGTCAGCGAGAAGATCGGCCCCGGATCGCCCGGCCACTTGACCGACAGATAGTACGGAGTCTCCTTCGCGTTGCTGTTGGGTCCGGCGACCGGGTCGTTGGGCACCTCCCACAATCCCGACTGCAAATACCAGTTATAGGGGTCGGTCATGTGGTACCGGCCGAGAATGCTGCGTTGCACCTTGAACAGGTCCTGCGGATACCGCAGATGCTCCCGCAGATCCACCGAGATATCGCTCTTCGGCAGCACCGTGCCCGGGAACGCCTTCTGCCAGGTCTGCAGCACCGGGTCGGTCTCATCCCAGGCGTAGAGCTTGACCGTTCCGTCGTAGGCGTCGACGACCGCCTTCACCGAGTTGCGCATGTAGTTGATGTTGGTGTCCGGCTGGGCAACCACGTTCGTGTTCTGCGCGGTCTGGGAGTCCGACGTCGCCGAGTTCAGCCCAACGCGTTCGGCGTAGGGGTAGGAGTTCGATGTCGTGTAGCCATCCACGATCCACACGATCCGGCCGTCGACGACCGCCGGATAGGGATCGCCGTCGACACTGAGCCACGGCGCGGCCTTCTGCACCCGTTCCCGCGGGGTGCGGTCGTAGATGATCTTGGAAGCTTCGTTCACCCGGTCCGACAACAAGATGTTGACGTCGGCGAACTTGGAGGCGAACAGCAGCCGATGCCACCAACTGCCGACATCGACTCCGCCCTTGCCCTTGTAGGTGTAGGTGGTCGGGTTGCCACTGTCCCCGCCACCGGGGGTGTCGAGCTCGATCGGCGGACTGCCTTCGGGGGCACCGACGATTGAGTAGTCGGTCTGGATCTCGCCGTAGTAGACCCGCGGTTCATGCTCGTCGATCTTGCCCACCGGCGGGATGTCGCGGACGATCCACTCCGGTTCCCCGCCAGCCTGCCGCTTGTTGCCGTACGCCCCGACCAGCCCGAAGCCGTGGGTGTAGACGGTCTTGAGGTTGTTCCAGTTCTGGCCCTCGACACCCTTCACGTCCATCTCCCGCACCGCCACGACCGCGTCGGTCTCGGCGCTGTCGATGGTGTAGCGGTCCACATCCAAGGTGGGGGCGAACTTGTAGTAGCCGCGGACCTGCTGAAGTTGCTCGTAGGCGGGACTGATCACTGCCGGGTCGATCAACCGGATGCCCGGCAGCGCTTCGGCATCGGAGCGCAGCTGACCAGCCGTCGCGGTCGTCTTGGCCGAATAGTCCTTGATCTCGACGTCGTCCACGCCGTACGCGGCGCGCGTGGCGGCGATGTTGCGGGCGATGTAGTCCCGCTCCTTGTCGGGCTCGTTCGGACGGACACTGAAGTACTGCACCGCGCCCGGGTAGACGATGCCCAGCACGATCGCGGACAAGATGAGCAGGCTCAACCCGATGGTGGGTATCACCCAACGACGCAGCACCGCGTTGGCGAAGAACAGCAGGGCACAGATGCCGGCGATCACGGAGAGGATCAGCTTGGCCGTCACCGTCGCGTTGTCGGCGGTGTAGTTGATGCCGGTGAAGGAGTCCCCGCCGAGCGTGGTGTTCGCGATCTCCAACCCGTACTGATCGAACCAGTAGCCGATGCCCTTGATCAGCACCGCGAGCCCGACGAGGATCGACAGATGCGCCTGTGCCGCGGCGCTGCTGCCGCGCATCGCACCGGAGAACCGCAGCCCACCGGTGATGTAGTGCACCGCCGCGGCGACGATCGCACTGAACACCAGTCCGGTGAACAGGAACGACATGATGAAACGCCACCACGGGTAGTCGAAGACGAAGAAGCCGATGTCCAGACCGAACTTCGGATCGGTGATCCCGAACTGGGTGCCGTTGCGCCAGGCCAGGTAGGTCTCGACTTGGCCCGCGGCCGCACCGCCGGCGAACAGCCCGACGAGCAGCGCTCCGCCGAGGACGACCCAGACCAGCCGGGCGTCCAGCAGTTCGCGGTAGCGCTCGAGCAGCGGGCTTGTCGGGGGGCCGAGTCGGGTCTTGCTGCGCAGCCGGTAGGCCAGGACGGCGTTGCCTCCCACCAGCACCGCCATGATCACTCCGAACACCACGAACAACCCGGTCCGGGTCAGCAGCATGGTGGAGAAGACCGTGCCGAAGTTCAGCGCCCGATACCACAGCCAATCGGTCCAGAAGCTGGTGAAAATGGCGAAGGCGATGACCAGGATGGCGGCGATGATCAACGTCGGCAGAATCGCGCTGCGTCGTGCGCTGACCCGTGGCGTACTCACTCGGTTTTCACTCCTGTGTTGCTGATTGGTCCTGTCAGCGTATGCGGACGCTGGAAAGGCCGGCTCCTGTGTAACTCCCCAGCGGGGGCGGAGGTTCCGCTGCGACTCACTCCACGCACCGGGTGACTCGTTGCTCGCCGCCAGGGATCCCCAGCACCCGAAGCTGCTGAATGGCCTGGCTCAAGGTCGAGACCTTGACCAGGGTCAGGTCCGAGCGAACCCCGGCCAGCTCGTCGCAGTTGCTGCTGGGCACCAGGAAGACGGTGGCTCCGGCTCGTTCCGCCGAGGCCAGCTTCTGCCGTACTCCGCCGATGGCGCCGATATCGCCGCTGGGGGTGATCGAGCCGGTGCCCGCGACGGTCCGGCCGCCGAGCAACGGATCGGCGGTGATCTTGTCGTAGATGCCGAGGGCGAAGACCAGTCCGGCGCTGGGACCACCCAACTGCTCACCCAGGTCGAAGGTGATCTTGGGATCGTAGAGGTAGCCCGGACCCAAGGTGATCCCGATGAACGCGGTGCCGGGCGCGTTCGCGGAATCGGCCGTCACCACTTTGACCGTGGTCCGCACCCGGTCACGGAGCACGACGAAGTCGACCGGCTCGGACGGACGATGGTTGCGGATTTGGTCCACGACCGCGTCCACGTCGGAGCTGGTCACGCCATCGACGGAGACCACGAGATCCCCGGGGAGCAACACGTCGTACGCCGGGCCGCCGACCGCCACCGACGTGACCGCCGGCATTTGCTCGACCGGCTGGTCCGCTGCTCGCAGGGCCGCGACCACGGCGTCGTCCTGGGAGGTCCGCATCATCTGAGTCGCCGCCGCCTGGACCTCGTCGGCACTGCGACCCGGGGGGTAGACCGCGTCCCGCGGCAGTGTGTCGCGACCCGGCAGCCAGTAGGTCAGCAACGCTTCCGGCAGGGTCAGCCGCGAGTCGGCGCTCGTCTCGGAGACGATGGTCAGGTCCAGTTGACCCGCGGTAGCGAAGGTAGGAATGCCCTCGATCGCGATCAACGGCGTGCCGTCGACTTCGCCGAGCACGTCGGCGGTGCCCCCGGGGCTCCACGCCACGAACGGCACCGGCAGGACCGCCAACGGCACCGCGAGCGCCACGAACAGCACCGCCGAGACCAGGGCGGTCCACGTCTGCCTGGTCATCGATGGAGCCTCCAGCCACCGCTGGGGACCGCGGAGCTTGACCATCGACCGCCCGACAAGGTCATGCGCCTCCCGGCGACGGGCTCGCGCCCGCGCGCCTCACGGCAGGCCCACCCAGGTCACGTCACCGGAGGTCAGGTGCTGTTCCTTCCAGATCGGCACAGTCTGCTTGAGGTCCTCGATCAGCGCGCGGCAGGCGGCCAGGGCGGGACCACGGTGCACGGCTCCGGCGGCCACCACGACCGCCAGGTCGCCGACCTCCAGATGACCGACTCGGTGCTCGACGGCCACGGCCCGCACGTCGTGGGCTTCCGCGACGCGTTCCGCGCTGCCGCTCAGAGCCGCCGCCGCGGTCGGGTGCTGGGTGTAGTCCAGGGAGACGACGTCGCTGCCGGAGTCTCGCTCCCGGACCACTCCGACGAAGATGGCGATGCCACCGGTCGAGCGGTCGCAGACCAGGGCGAGCAGCCGGTCCACGCTCAGCGGGCGTTCGCTGATCTCGGCCAGCCGGACACGCGATGACATGGTGCGACCCTAGCCGCTGCGACTGACAGCCCAGCCTGATTGCTCAGCCTGATTGCCCACTCGCCGGTGCCTCCAGACCCGGGCTCTTTCTTCCTCAGCTGAGGAAGAGAGGCGCCTCATCGGTCGCGATGTCACGACTGACCCCGCGCTCGGCCCGTTCGCGGTGGGCTGACATGGCCCGGTCAACGAGCGAAGCCGCGTACGGTGGAACCTGATCCCAGCCTCATCCCGCGACAGGAGCATCATGGCCGACGACCGGAAGCCCGGCGAGCCGGACCCCGACGACGCCGACTCCACCCCCTACCAGCTCGGCGGGGGTCAGCCATCCGGCGGCGCCGGGCAGAATCCAGGCGGGGCCGGGCAGAATCCGGACCCGAGCCAGCCGACGAACCCCTTCGAGGCGTTCATGTCCCAGTTCGGCGGCGGCGACATGGACCAGTTGATGGCCCAGCTGCAGAACGCGTTCTCGATGCTCGGCGTCGGCGTGGACCTCAGCCCCGGGCTGCACGTCCCGACGCTCACCTACGACACCGCACCGCTGCCGGTGGCGGCGGCGGTCCTGGCGCGGGCGCTGGTGCTGGCCGCGGAG
>JAKDLH010000147.1 GCA_030452945.1 Microlunatus sp.
CCGTAGGCCGACCCGCTGGACGCGATCGCCGCGCGGGTGATGCCGATCTGGCCGGCGGCCTCCAGGGCCACGAAGGTGGCCACGGTGTTGTTGACGAACACCATCTCGGCCGGCCGGCCCTCCGGCGACGGGAAGGCGGCCAGGTGGACCAGCGCCGTACAGCCCTGCAGTTGGTCGGACAGAGCCACCACGGACCCGACCCCCTCAGGGGTCTCAACCGAGGCATCGACCCACCGATGATGCCGGGTCAGCCGGTCGCGGTGGGAGGGGTGAGCCTCGATCCGGTCGATCCCCACCACCCGGAAGTCGTGTGCCAGCAGGTCGTCGACGACAGCCCGGCCGAGTCGACCAGACGACCCGGTCACCGCGATGGTCTCGCCGGCACTCGCGCCGGCTTCCACCCTCATCGACGCGCGCTCACCGGCGGCGTGCGGTGCCGAACAGGCCGCGGACGATCTCCTTGGCGACCGAGGAACGCATCACCTTTCCGACGAGGTCACCGGTGGCCCTGCGGGCGCGGGCCGCCTCCCGCGCGTCGGCGGCAGCGCGTCGGTCGGTCTCGGCGCGCTCTTTGGCGGCCCGGCGCTCAGACTCGGCCCGCTCCCTGGCGGCCTGCTTCTCGGCGGCGATCCGGTCCCTCTCGGCCTGGGTGGCTGCCGCTTCGGCTTGCTTGACGTACTCCGCCTGCTGCCGGGCGTGCTCGGCGGCGAGCTGCTCCTGCTCAGCGGCCTGGGTGCCGGCCTCCAGCTTGCGGGTGAGCATCTCGTACGCGGAGTCGCGGTCGATCTCCTGGCCGTACTTGGTCATCATCGACGACCGGGCGATGCCGGGCCGGAGCGCGTCGGGAGGGATGGCCGCCATCAGCGACTCCGGCGCCAACATCTTGGTCCAGGCCACCGGGGTGGGGGTTCCGTCGGGATCCATCACCGTGACGATCGCCTCGCCGATGCCGAGGGACTGCAGCGCTTCGGCCAGGTCGTAGTGGGACTTCGGGAATGTGGCGACGGTCTGCTTGAGCGCTTTGGCGTCGTTCGGGGTGTGGGCCCGGAGCTGATGCTGAACCCGAGAACCGAGCTGGGCCAACACGTCGTCCGGGACGTCCTTCGGAGTCTGGGTGACGAAGAAGATGCCCACGCCCTTGGACCTGATCAACCGGACCGTCTGGGTGATGGCGGTCAAGAAAGCGTCGGACGCGTCGTTGAACAGCAGGTGCGCCTCGTCGAGGAAGAACACCAGCTTCGGCTTGTCCATGTCGCCGACCTCCGGAAGATCGGCGAACAGGTCGGCCAGCAGCCACATCAAGAACGTGGAGAACAGGCCCGGCTGGGTGGCCAGGCTGGGCAGCTCCAGCAGCGAGACCACCCCATGGCCGTCGGCGGTGGTCCGCAGCAGGTCAGCGGTGTCGAACTCTGGTTCGCCGAAGAATTCCTCCCCGCCCTGGTTGGCCAGCGTGATCAGGCTGCGCAGGATCACCCCGACCGTGGTGCTGCTCAGACCGCCGATGCCCTTCAGTTCCGATTTGCCCTCGTCGCTGGTGAGATAGGTCAGCAGCGTACGGAGGTCGTCCAGATCGAGCAGCGGCAACCCTGCGGTGTCGGCGTAGTGAAAGATCAGTCCGAGCGAAGACTCCTGGGTCTTGTTCAGGCCCAGCACCTTGGACAGCAAGATCGGGCCGAATGAGGTGACCGTGGCCCGCAGGGGGACACCGACGTCCCCGGCGCCCAGAGAATAGAACTCCACCGGAGCCGCGCGCGGTCGCCAGTCCTGGCCGATAGTGCCGCTCCGAGCCGTCAGCTTTTCGCTGGTCTCCCCGGGGGCGGCCAGGCCGGACAGGTCGCCCTTGATGTCGGCTGCGAAGACCGGGACCCCGGCCGCGGACATCGCCTCGGTCAGCACCTGCAGCGTCTTCGTCTTGCCGGTACCCGTGGCCCCGGCGACCAGCCCGTGGCGGTTGAGCATGGACAGCGGGATCCGCACCCTGACCTCGGGCATCGCCGCGTCGTGCTCCATCAGCACCCCGAGATCGATGGCCGGCTCGTCGAAGGTGTAGCCGGTCTGGATGGCTGCCACCTCGGGCGGCAGCGTCTGCTCCGGCGGGGCACCCGTGGATTCGGTCATCAGCGACGCCTCTCGGGAGTGAGGAACGATTCCGGGCGACACGCTTTTCCGTCGTTCGGAATCGCGACGAACGAGTGAGACTTCGCGGCGCTCAAGACCGCGGAGCGCGGAGCGCGACCATTCAACACGGTCATCAGCGACGCCTCTCGGGAGTGAGGAACGATTCCGGGCGACACGCTTTTCCGTCGTTCGGAATCGCGACGAACGAGTGAGACTTCGCGGCGCTCAAGACCGCGGAGCGCGGAGCGCGACCATTCAACACAGCCGAATCGTAACGATGTCGTGAACCGGACCCCCCAGACAGGTGCTCTAGGGTGGCGCTGTGATCTTCAAGCGTGTCGGCGACGTACGCCCCTACCCGGACCACGGGTACGTACAGAAGCAGTGGGCTGCCATCGCGCCGCACCAGGTGCGCCTGGATCATCTGGTGACGACCAAGCGGACTCTGGACCTCGAGACCCTGCTGGAGGAGGATTCCACGTTCTACGGCGACCTGTTCGCTCACGTCGTGGCCTGGCGAGGAGAGTTCTACCTCGAGGACGGCCTGCATCGTGCCCTCCGGGCCGCGCTCCAACAGCGACAGACCATGCACGCCCGGGTTCTCGACCTGAAGTAGTGGTGGCTCTCGGTACTCTCAGGGTTTCGCTCGGTGTGGCGGAAGGACTCAAGCGGTGATCGGTCGTGTGTTCCGGATCGTCCGGACCCCCTTGACCTTGCTGATCCTGCTCGGGATTCTCTGCTACGGGGCGTGGTGGGGCTACACCAAGGTGATTGCGCCGGTGCCCGATCCGCCGCCGCCGGCCTGCACGGAGCAGTCACTCCCGGATAGCAAGCTGAAGTCGTCGCAGGTGAGCGTCAGCGTTTACAACGGGGGGGATCGGCGCGGACTGGCCGGTGATGTCGGCCGCGCGCTGCGGGGCAAGGGCTTCCGAGTGCTCAAGACCAGCAACACCGGGGAGAACATCAAAGAGACCGTCATCGTCGGGGCAAACGCGAAGAATCCCGAAGTGATCCTGGTCAAGGGCTTCTTCAAAGACTCGACGGTTCGGGCCGACAAGCGGACCGACGGCACCGTGGACGTACTGGTCGGCAACAAGTACGGAGGCTTCAACAAGAAGGCCAAGACCACGATCAAGGTGAAGGGTGCCACCGCCTGTCTGCCCGCCAGCCAGTCCCCCAGCCCGGTCCTGGAGAACTGACCCTTCCGCTATTCGGTCGACGTTTCGGTATCTCGGCGCCAACGCGCCAGCCGGCCCTGCCGGCTGAGCATGGCCAACCGGTGCTCAGTCCTATCGCGCTCGGAGGTCGGGGTCACGATCAGCAGTTCGTCTCCGACTCTGAGTCGTTCCCGGGCGGTTGGAGTGAACGGGGTCTGACCGCGGATCACCAGGCTCACCACGGTGTGCCGAGGCAACCGCAACTCGCCAATCTCGACGCCGGCGATCCGAGAGCTCTCCGGTATCCACACCTGCAGCAGGTCCGCTGAGATCTTGTCCAGCGGCGCGACCTCGACCTCCACGTCACGCGCTCGCTCGGGGTCGACGAGGCCGAGCTTGCGAGCCACGAACGGCAAGGTCGGGGCCTGCAGACAGGTGAACACGATCACGAACACGAGCACCACATCAAACAGGTACTCCGCACCCGGCACCCCCATCGACAGCGGTACCGTCGCCATGATGATCGGTACCGCCCCCCGCAGACCCGCCCAGGACAAGAAGATCTGCTCCAGGAACGGCATCCGGAACGCGGTGGCCGCCAGGAACACCGACGCCGGCCGGGCCACGAAGGTGAGGAACAACCCGGCCAGTAGGGCGACGACGACGGTCTGCTGGTTCAGCCGCTCGGGTTCGGCCAGCAGCCCGAGCATCACGAACAACCCGATCTGGGCGATCCAGCCGGTGCCCTCCACGAACGACCGGGTGGCTCCGCGGTGCGGCAGGTTCGCGTTTCCCAACACCAGCGCACACACGTACACGGCCGCGAAACCGCTGGCGTGCAGCGAGGAGGTGGCCCCGTACGTGAAGACGATCCAGACCACGGTCGCCAACGGGTAGAGACCGGACGCCGGCAGAGCGATTCGCGCGAGAATCTGCGCCCCCAGCCAACCGAGGAGGATACCGAGTCCGATGCCGGCGGCCAGTTCCAGGATCACCAGCCCGCCCGCGGCGACCGGACCGAGGTCGGAGTGCC
The DNA here is from genome assembly GCA_030452945.1 of Microlunatus sp. GTDB lineage: Bacteria > Actinomycetota > Actinomycetes > Propionibacteriales > Propionibacteriaceae > Microlunatus. The sequence continues at coordinate 4,309 of JAKDLH010000147.1, forward strand.
CGCTCAGAGCCGCCGAGCTGGCCAGCGCCACCAGCAGCACCGTGGGTGCGTCGTTCAGGCCGGACTCGGCCTCGACCACGCCCCTCAGCTTGTGCGGCAGTGGGACGTTGCGCAGCACCGAGAAGACCGCCGCCGCGTCGGTGGGTGAGGTCGCGGCCCCCAGCAGGATGGCCAACCACCAGTCCAGGCCGAGGACGAAGTGACTGAAGGTTGCCATCAGGGCGACGCTGATGCCGATACCCACGGTGGCCAGCACCGACGCGAGCCCGATCCCCTCCTTGATGTCGTTCCAGCGGGTGGTCAGTCCGCCCTCGGCCAGGATGACGACCAGCGCGGCGAAGCCGAGGGCGTGGGCGAGGTCGGGGTCATCGAAGGTGACCGTGGTTTCCCCGAGCAGCATCCCGACGCCGAGAAACAGCAGCAGCGACGGAAGCCCGACGCGGCTGCCGAGCCGGGCCGAGAGAATCGCGACGATCACCACGACGGACCCCACCAGCAGGATCAGGTCGAGATCGATCACGGTCTCCCCCTCCGCCGGTCAGCTCGCCGTCTGGGCGGTGCCGGGTGGTGTGGGATCGGAGTCTATCCGGATCGCGGCTGCACCCCACCTGCATCAGCTGCACCCCCGGGGGAGGGGTGCAAATCGTGCCGGCGAGTCAAATTTGGAGGCCGCCGACCTCGACACTGCGCTCGACCAGCTGACTTGGCGGTGGCGGCGGGATTTGAACCCGCGGAGGGTTTCCCCTCAAGCGCTTTCGAGGCCTGCTGTCAGGCGATGCAGGCAGTGCAGCGCTTGGTCACGCAGCGCCAACCGGGTCCGGCGGCCCGTCAACGAACGACCCTGGACGACGCCGAATGGGACTGCTACTGAGACTGAGCGATCGACCACTGCTGCGTCTTAGTCCAGGATCTTCACCAGGCAGGCCGAGCAAAGCCGGGCATCGATAGGCTCATTCACGTCATCCGTTCGGCCCGACAGGCGCGCCTCCGGCAAGCCTCTACCCGCACGGGAAGTAACTGCGCTTCCTGGGGTTCGTCGTGCCGCTTTACCGTGGATCGGTCGGTTCGATCCGTAACAAATTCGGTGACGGCTCGCTCGTGCCCACGCTGACCGATCAGTTCCGCCACCAAGTTGGGCACCGACCGTCTCCAAGCGAGGTCGCCTCGTGGAACGCGAGCCTGGACGTGTTGGCAACCGATCTAGCGGAGGCCGGGCTCAGCGATGTGGAGGCGCTAATCGAGTACCAGTTGCCTCTGAGCAGCAAGCGGGTAGACGTGGTGCTCTGCGGTCGGCACCCACGAACCGGCCATCCGCAGTACGTCCTGGTGGAACTCAAGCAATGGTCGTCTGCTCACCTTCTCGAGGACTCCGACACAGTCTGCGTTCTCGATGGGCTGGGTGAGCGACTACATCCAGTCGAGCAGGTTCGGCGATATTGCAGCTACCTCAGCGACTTCGCTGCCACCGTCAACAGCTCCGATGCCGGGCTCACGGGAGTGGCCTACCTCCACAACGCGACTGATGGCGACGTCGCCAGCCTGTGGCAGCTGGAGCCCAGCGAGCAAGGGCGCATGTTCACCCGTCAGCGCAGGGGCGCCTTCCTGAGCTACCTCAAGCAGCGACTAGCGCCAGAGTCCGGTGCCATCGAAGCGGATCTGCTGCTGTCGTCGGTTATCAGACCCAGCAAGCAGCTGCTGTCGCTCGCCGCCGAGGAGGTACAGCGGCGCGAGCAGTTTGTCCTAATCGACGAACAGGAGGTCGCCTATGAGCTCGTGATGCGGGCTGTGGAACGGAGCATGCGCGCCAATCTCAAAGAGGCGATCATCGTTTCTGGAGGGCCCGGCTCTGGGAAGAGCGTCATTGCACTCTCGCTGGTCGGGGAACTGTCGCGGCAGGGCCGGAGCGTCTTGCATGCCACCGGATCGAGCGCCTTCACCAACACTCTTCGACGAGTTGCCGGCCAGCGCGCGCCACGAGTCAGGGAGATGTTTAGGTTCTTCAATCAGTTCGGCGACGCCGAAGCGAACAGTCTCGACGTGCTCATCTGCGACGAGGCCCACCGAATCCGAGCTACGTCTGTCAACCGCTACACGCCGGCGCAACTCCGCACGGGACGTCCCCAAGTGGAAGAACTCATCGCTGCCGCGCGGGTTCCCGTGTTCCTGCTCGACGAGCACCAGGTCGTACGACCCGGCGAGATCGGAACCATCGCCGACATCCGGGCGGCGGCCCAGGAGATGGGGATTGGCGTGCGCGTCGTTGACCTCGATGGTCAGTTCCGTTGCGGCGGGAGCCGCTTGTATGAGGACTGGGTGCTTCGGTTGCTGGAGCTCGAGCCGGGTGGACCCGTCCCGTGGGAGGGCGACGAGAACTTCACGTTGAGTGTCGCCCAGGGGCCGTCAATCATGGAGACCCGCCTACGTGAGGTGCTCAGCCGGGGCTACGGCGCACGGATGGCGGCCGGGTACTGCTGGCCGTGGAGCAACGCCAAGTCCGGCCGCCAGCTGGAGCTGGACGTCCGAATCGACGACTGGCACAGGCCGTGGAACAACAAGAAGGAAACCTCGCACGAAGGGGCTCCGGGAAGGTCGTTCTGGGCCAGTGACGGCTCGGGATTCGGCCAGGTCGGATGCGTCTACACTGCGCAAGGGTTCGAGTACGACTATGCCGGAGTGATCTTCGGGCCGGATCTGGTTTGGCGCGGTGATCGGTGGATCGCCCGCCCAGACCGCAGCCACGACACGCAGGTAAAGAGATCCTCCGCCGCCGACTTTGCACGCGCGGTCAAGAACACGTACAAGGTGCTGTTGACGCGCGGCATGCGAGGCGTGTTGATCTACTCGACCGATCCAGAGACCCAGGCGATGCTCCACCAACTCGTGCCGGGCAGCAGCGGTGAACGCTGAAGATGAGCGACTTGCGTGAACTCCGAGATGCGATGCGCCATTTCAGCAGGGTCCGCAATTGGACTCGATTCCACGATCCCAAGTCGCTGATCCTGGCGCTCGTCGGGGAGGTCGGCGAGCTGAGCGAGCTGTTTCAGTGGCTTCCCGCCGACCAAGCCGCCCAGCAGGCGTCGACGGGTGACCTACAACGTCGGGCGGCGGATGAGATGTCCGATGTCCTGCTCTATCTGGTGCGCCTGGCCGACGTCCTCGAGGTGGACCTCGGCCAGGCCGCTACGCAGAAGTTGAAGCTGGCGTCGGAGAAGTACGAACCTGGTGACGATCCAGATCGCTACCGCCACTGACGGATCTGGCCGCGGCACGGTGGACCACCAACTCGCTTTCCAAACCCCGATGGCGCCGGTGACTGCCGGTCTCGTGCTGTGCTGCCTCCGCAAGTAGCGTGAGCGGGCGCGGTGCGCGGACGGTAACGAACGTCCGCGGTTGAGACCGCGATTGAGACCCAGGCACCGGCCGAGGTGATGCTCGGCAAGGTGACGCCGTGTTCCTCCGCCTCGCCGTCGGCCGCCAGCTACCGGGACGACGGCACGCGATCCAACGGGTTCAAACGCGACCAATTCGACGACTCCTGGCGCCGCTATTGCCCCGAACCCGGTTCCAGGCGCCCTGCCGTCCCAGCCGACCGAAACCGCCACCTGCATCAGCTGCCGCCAACCCCTCAGCTACGACGACGGAACCCAC
>JAKDLH010000480.1 GCA_030452945.1 Microlunatus sp.
GGGTCGGAATTGCCCAGCAAGACCCCGCCCACACTCCAAGCCCGAAATATTCAGTTGTTTCCCAAGGTTCACAAAACCGTTTCAGTCCCCGGCTAGCATCGGGCGCATGCCTTATGCGCCGGCTCCTGAGGGAGCACGACGCAGCGGAGGATCGGGGGATCTGCGCCACGGCAACCTCACCCAAGTCCTTTGCTACGTCCGAGACCATCAACCCTGCAGTCGTCACGACATCGCTCGTGGCTGCGGCTTGGGTATATCCACCCTGACCGACCTGATCGGCGATCTCAAATCGCGCCGACTGGTCCAAGAACTCGACCCCATCCGACGACCGGGTGCCGGGCGTCCGACCCGCCCGATCGCTCTGGACGGAGCACCGTGGTGCGCCCTGGGCGTACACATTTCACCTCATGCGGTCTCGGTGGCAGCGACCACGATGGGCGGCGAGGAGCTCTGGCTGGTCACCGAACCGGCCACCCTGCGCGGCGCCGACCCGGGCGAGGCGTTCGCCCAGGTCCGCGACATTCTGCTGCGCCGACTCGCGGAGGTGCCAGACGGGTGCGAGGTGATCGCAGTGGAGGTCGCACTCCCGGGGGTGGTCCTCCGCGATCACGGACAACTGGAGTACGCCGCCGACCTGCCATGGACCAACTTCCCGATCCGGGAACAGATCCGGGAGGTGCTTACCGAAGCCGGCATCTCCGGTATTCACGTCGGGGTGGCGAATGACGGACGGTTCGCCGGCCTCTACGCGACCCGCAGCGAGCTGCGCTTGCCGCCCAGTTCTGTCGCGGTCTATATCGGCGGTTTGAGCGGTATCGCCAGCGGGGTCATCGTCAACGGCAACATCTTCGGCGGGGCCTACGGGGTAGCTGGAGACCTGGCCCACAGCAACGCCGCGCGCGGCGAGACCGAGTGTTGGTGCGGCCGGCACGGGTGCCTGACCACGGTGCTGGGACCGGAGGCGCTGCTCAGCCGGTCCGGACTGATGAGCCTTGAGGACGCCCACCGGGCGGTGGCCGACGACGCCTGGGCCTGTCTGGAACAGCTGCGCAGCGAGGCCGCCGCCGGGAACGAGCAGGTGCTCACCGCCTTGGCCGAAGCCGGGTCCGCGCTGGGCGGGGTGATCGACGACGTGTTGGGTCTACTCAACCCGCATGCGGCCATCCTGGGCGGCTACGTCGGCGTGCTGTCGCCGTACCTGCGGTCCACGATGGACGCACGCTTGAGCCAGCGGCTGTCCGATCCCGCCTTCGCGGCCACCTTGGTGGTCTCGTTGGAAGCCGACGAGCCACGGGTCGTCCGCGGGGCCGCGACTGCCGCCCGGGACGCCTGTCTGGCCGATCCGCTGTCCCTCACCCGGCCAATATCCCGAGCCTGACCACGGGGTCTCGCGACTGACAGCGAGCACTGGCCCGGGCCCTGGCGGTGGGGTCCGGGCTGGCCCGCGCCCGGTTCACCTATTCGGAACCGTCTCGGGTGACCGCTCCCCTATCCTGAGCCCATGTCCGACCAGTCGGAGCAGTCAGGTCAGTCCGGGCTGTCGGGTCAGTCCGAGCCGTCGGGTCAGTC
>JAKDLH010000481.1 GCA_030452945.1 Microlunatus sp.
AAAGGTGTGGCCGAGCGGCTCACCGCCGGCGTGCGCACCGACCACTACGTGAGCGTGCGCTTCGGCAACGTGCTCGGCTCGCGCGGTTCGGTCCCTGGTGACTCATGTCAAGATGCGCGCTTGGGCTGATTCGTTGACTCATGTGTGGGTGCGCGCGTAGCGGAGGGCTTGACGGGTGCATTCTTCTTGCTCGTGGTCAGTTTCAGGAGCTGCTCGGTCAGGTCCTGGATCTGGCGCTGGATCGCCGCGGGGTTCAGGTCCTGGTGGGTGTCGGCCAGGATCGCCTTGTCCTCGTCACCGACGGCTTTGTGGCGCTCAGCCCGTCGGTGTGGGGTGGTCGGCTTGTCGTACTTCTTGGTCACTTTCGCACCGTCACGGACCTTGGAGGTCAGTTTCTGCTGGGGCAGGAAGTAGTTCGTCATCTGGGACTGCAAGGCCCAGATCTTGTTCAGTAGCAACAGTTCTGGGCGCGTGTCGTACCGGTGGTAGCCGACGACGGTACGCACGACGGCCCAGTTCTTCTGCTCCACGTGCGCCCCGTCGTTGCAGTTACCCGGGCGGGAGCGGGTGAAGGTGATCGAGCGCTTCTCGCACCAGTCCAGCAGGTGATGGTTGATGAACTCTGATCCGTTGTCACTATCGACCCCGAGCACCGGGAACGGCATGATCTGGGCGACCTCGTCGAGGGCGGCGATCACCCACTTGCGGGCCTTGTTACGCACCGAACGGTTCTCCGTCCACCCGGTCGCAATGTCGGTGACCGTCAGGGTGTAGCAGTGTTCCCCGATGGCATTGCCGCCCTCGTGGCCGACCAGGTCGATCTCGACGAACCCGGGCACCGCGTCGTTCCACTGCGCCCACGTGCGGATCGGGATCTGATCCTTCAACAGGCTGCCGGGCTTGGTGTGCGAGCGCCCCTTCACCTGGAGCTTGGCCCGGTCCTCGGCCAGCCGCCGGTCGATGGTGGCCGGCGACATCTTCGCCAGCGCGGTCGCCGTCTCGTCGGTGATGTCCAGCTCTTCGAAGCGCCGCAGCCGGGGCACCAGGTCACCCATCACCGGCGCGACCCGTTTCCCGGTTGGTGCGCCGAGCACGGCCCAGCAAAACCGCAGTGCCGCAACGACATCCGCGTCATACGTCGGAGCCCGCGGCTTCCGTGGCTTCACGACTCTCGGCTTGAGCGCCGCCGCCAGCGCCTTGCGGGCGTGGTTGCGGTGCCAGCCCGTGGTCGCGCACAACTCGTCCAGGATGACGCCCTTGGTCCTCTTGTCGGCCCGCTTGTAACGGGTCGCGATTGTCTTGGTCACTGCTCGTCGTTGACTCAAAGTCAGTCCCATCATCAGGGCCTACCGGCAATCGACCAGACCAGCAGGTAGGCGCGCCCTCACGCGCGCACTTCTTCGTGAGTCAACGAACCCACTTCCGCGCGCATTTTTGATGAGTCAACGCGGGTCCTTGTCGCCGGCGGCCTTGGCCTGCTTCACTGCAGCGTCGCGCTGTGCGATGAACTGGTCGGGCGGCCCGGCATACAGCTGCTCGACGGTCCTCTCGAATTCGTCTT
>JAKDLH010000148.1 GCA_030452945.1 Microlunatus sp.
TCGTCGAGCAGCTCGCGCAGGACGGGCTGCTCAAGGTCATCTGCGGCACCGACACCCTCGGCGTCGGCATCAACGTGCCGATCCGGACGGTGCTGTTCACCTCGCTCAGCAAGTACGACGGGGTCAAACCGCGACTGCTGACCGCGCGGGAGTTCCACCAGATCGCCGGCCGCGCCGGACGGGCCGGCTTCGACTCCGCCGGCACGGTGCTGGTTCAAGCCCCCGATCATGTCGTGGCCAACCTCAAGGCGCTGGCCAAGGCCGGCGACGATCCGAAGAAGCGGCGGAAGGTCGTCCGGAAGAAGCCCCCGGAGGGGACCGTGGGCTACGGCGAACCGACCTACGACCGGCTGGTGTCGGCGGAACCGGAGCCGCTGGAGTCCTCGTTCGAGGTCAGTCACGCCATGATCATCAACGTGGTCAGCCGTCCCGGTGACTGCTGGACCGCCATGACCGAGCTGCTCACCGGCAACGACGAGCCGCCCCGGCGCCGTCGTCGACACGTACACACCGCGCTGACGATCTATCGAGGACTGCTGGAGACCGGGGTGGTCGAGAGGCTGCCCGAGCCCGATGATCGTGGGCGACTGGCCCGGCTGACGGTGGACCTGCAACCCGACTTCGCGTTGAACCAGCCGTTGTCGCCGTTCGCGCTGGCCGCCGTGGACCTGCTCGACGCCGAGTCGGTGGACTACCACCTGGACGCCCTGTCGGTGATCGAGTCGATCTTGGAGAACCCACGACCGGTCCTGTCGGCCCAACGGTCGATGGCCCGCGGCGAGGCGGTCGAGGCGATGAAGCGAGACGGGCTGGACTACGACGAACGGATGGAGCTGTTGGAAGACGTCAGCTATCCGCAACCGCTCCGTGACCTGCTCGAGGTCGGCTACCGGGCGTACGCGAACAGCCATCCGTGGGTGCTGGACCATGCGCTGGCCCCGAAGTCGGTGGCCCGGGATCTGTACGAACGCTCGATGACCTTCACCGAGTACGTGGCCTTTTATCGGCTCGCCCGGGCCGAGGGGCTGGTGCTGCGTTACCTGGCCGACGCCTACAAGGCGCTCCGTCAGACCGTGCCGGAGACGAAGCGGACCGAGGCGTTGGAAGACCTGATCGCCTGGCTGGGCGAGCTGGTCCGCCAAGTCGACTCCAGCCTGCTGGACGAGTGGGAGAAGCTCCGGAGTCCTGATCCGGAGGTCGAGCTCGCCGCCGAATCCGACCGCCGCCCGCCCGCGGTCAGCACCAATCAGCGGGCCTTCACCGTGCTGGTCCGCAACGCGCTGTTCCGCCGGGTCGAATTGGTGGCCAGGCGGCGGTGGTGGGAGTTGGGCGAGCTGGACGCCGACGCCGGCTGGGACGCCGACGACTGGCAGCAGGCGATGGAGCCGTACTTCGCCGAGCACGATGTCGTCCAGATCGGGGCGAACGCCCGCGGGCCTGGGCTGTTGATCATCGACCGGCAGCCGGAGAGCTGGCAGGTGCGGCAGATTTTGGATGATCCGGAGAACGAGCACGACTATTCCATCACCGCCGAGGTGGACCTGCCTGCCAGCGATGAGGCGGGCGAGGCGATAGTTCGGATCACCGGAGTCGGCGCCACCGGATCGTGGTAACCGGCTCGGCGGTAATTCCCGTCCGTGGATGGAAATTCCCGCCCAGACCGGCGCTTTCCAGCGGTAATGCCCGTCCGTGGATGGAAATTCCTGCCCAGACCGGCGGCCGGCATGACGCAAGATGGGGGCGTGGCTACCCACCAGGTGACGAACCAGCCGCCGCCGTATCGGCCGACCGATCTGCTGCGGACCGATCGGGGGCTGCTCGCCGGGTTGCGGCACTACGGCGGTCGACCAGGACCGGAGGCACTGGCCGGCCTGGGCCGGTTGACCGGCGATCCGGAGACCGAGCAGTGGGCTGAGCAGGCCAACACGTACCCGCCGGTGCTGCGCACCCACGACCGGTACGGACGGCGACTCGACGAGGTCGACTTTCACCCGGCCTGGCACTCGCTGATGCGAACGTCGGTCGAGAACGGTCTGCACGGCGCTCCCTGGGTCAGCGCAGACCCACACGCCCACCTGCGTCGGGCGGCCGGCTTCTTCCTGATGAGCCAGGTGGAGGCGGGCCACGGGTGCCCGATCTCCATGACGTACGCGATCTGGCCGGCCCTGCAGCACGACGCGGTGCTGGCCGGAGTCTTCGGTCCGGGGCTCACCTCCACCACCTACCAGCCGGGGCTGGACGATCCACTGGCCAAGCCGGGTTTGCTCGCCGGGATGGGGATGACCGAGAAGCAGGGCGGCTCCGACGTCCGGGCCAACGCGACTCGAGCGGTCGAGCAACCCGACGGCAGCTATCGCCTGACCGGCCACAAGTGGTTCTGTTCAGCACCGATGTGTGACCTGTTCCTGGTGCTGGCCCAGATCGACGGCGCCGGTTTGAGTTGCCTCTGCGTGCCTCGGGTGTTGCCCGGCGGCCAGCGCAATGTCTTCGTGCTGCAGCGGCTCAAGGACAAGCTCGGCAACCGCTCCAACGCCTCCGCCGAGGTCGAGTTCGACGACACCGTGGGCTGGCTGGTGGGCGAATCCGGCCAGGGACTTCGGACCATCTTGGAGATGGTGACCATGACCCGGCTGGACTGCGTGATCGGTTCCGCCGCCGGACAACGAGCGGCGTACGCGCGTGCCCGCCACCACGCCGAACACCGATCGGTGCACGGATCGCTGCTGATCGACCAGCCGGTGATGCGCGCCGTGCTGGCCGACCTCGCGCTGGAGACGGAGGCGGCCACCGCCGTGTGGTTGCGGCTGGCGCACGCGGTGGACTCCGGGGAGCAGGCGTTGGTCCGGATCGCTGTCGCGGCGGCCAAGTTCTGGGTCTGCAAACGATCGCCGCTGGTGGTCGGGGAGGCCTTGGAGTGTCTGGGCGGCAACGGCTATGTCGAGGAGTCGGGGATGCCACGGCTGTTCCGGGAGTCGCCGCTCAACTCGATCTGGGAGGGGTCCGGCAACGTCATCGCCCTCGACGTGCTGCGGGCGCTGGGCCGCGACGAGGCGGCCACCGAGGCGCTGCGCGCCGAATTGGCCGTCAGTCGCGGCACCCACGATGCCTACGACCGCGCCCTGACCGAGCTAGACCAGCAACTCGCCACCGGGCTTGAGCCCACCGACGCCCGCCGGGTGTCCGGCCAGCTGGCCGTGGTGTTGCAGGCGTCGCTGCTGCTGCGGTCGGCTCCGGGGCCGATCTCCGACGCGTTCTGCGCGACCAGATTGGGGCCACAACCGTTCGGCGTGGTCGGCTCGGGCGTGCCCCGAACCGCCGTCGACGCCGTCCTGGCCCTGCGCTGATCGGCAGCCGCAGCCCAGAGCTGATCTGTCAGCCGGAGGCGGAGGCTCAGGCGGTCGGCGTCGAGTCGTTCGGCCGGTCACCGTTCGGGTGGTCGTCGTGCTTCTGGTCATCCTGCGTGTGGTCGTCGTGCGTCACCGTCTGCACCTTGTCGGCGGCCGCGCGCACGGCACCGGCGACCGGATCGGGCAGCTTGTCAGCGTTCTTGCTGACCTCGCCGGCAAACGACGAGACTCCCGAGCGGACGCGGGGGTCGTGGGCGAACTCGTCGGCCCGGGCCTTGATCTGCTCGAACTGGGCCCGACCGGCTTTGGTGCCGAGCACGTATCCGACTGCGGCGGCTCCAGCCGCCACCACCAGGGTCTTCAGCTTCATCGTGGGTACTCCTTCGTCGTGGTGGGGCCGAGTCTAGGGCGCTGTGCCGGTCTGCTGGGGCGGCGTGGCCCGGCGCACCAGCGCATATACGGCGTAAAGCCAGCGGGTAGGGTCGAAGGATGACCGATACCGCGCAGGACCACACCCAGGATTACGAGCAGGTCGCCGAGCTGATCTCCAAGGCTCGTTTCGCCTTCGTCACCACCGTCGACTCCGACGGACGGCTGGTCAGTCGCCCGCTGGCCGTGCAGGACCGCGAATTCGATGGCGACCTTTACTTCTTCACCGCCGATCCGTCGTCCAAGACCGACCAGGTGGGCGACGACTCCCACGTCAACGTCAGCCTGCAGTCCGGCGACGGGTACCTCTCCATCGCCGGGACCGCCTCGGTGACCCGCGACCAAGGCCTGATCGATGAGCTGTGGAACAAGGCCGCAGCGGCGTGGTTCGAGAACGGCCGCGAGGATCCGGCCGTGGCCCTGCTCAAGGTGCACGCCGACTCCGCGGAGTTCTGGACCATGGACAGCCCGAAGCCGGTCGCGCTGATCAAGTACGCCGCCGCGATCGCCAAAGACGAGCAGCCGGACGTGGGCACCAACAAGACGGTCGACCTGTAGAGGTGTTTTGTACCGCTATCCACACTGAGTGTGGTTTTTCGGTACAACACGCGCCTGTGCGGAGGAGCTGAGTCAGCCGGCTTGGACGATCGCCCAGCCGTGCGCCGCGACGTGGTACGGCTGGTCCGGATGGCTGGCTTCCAGCAGGGTCGATCCCTGCGGCAGACCGCCGGGTTCGTCGCTCAAATTGAGTACCAGGGTCATCGGCGGGGTTTGATTCCCGGAGCGGGGCCTCGCTGTGACCCGCAGGTAGGTGTTGCCGACCTCGCTGGTCGTGATCTCCGCGTCGGTCAACCAGGGGGTTCGCCGACGGAGGGCAATCAGCCGCCGGTAGGCGTCCCGCAGCTGCTCGTCCACCGAGGCCACCTGGTCGGGACTGACCGGCATCGGTGGGCGGATCGCTTGGTCGCCGCCGAGGCGCTGCTCCTTGACTCCGGTCATACCCAACTCGTCGCCGTAGTACAGGCACGGGATGCCGGGCAGGAAGAGCAGCAGCGCTGCGGCGTGGCCCCAGTGCCTGGCATCGGTGATCTGGCTCGCGACCCGGCTGGTGTCGTGATTGTCGAGAAACGTGAAAGGCACGATCCGCTGCAGCAGCGTGGCGTGCCTTCCCAGCGCGTGATCCAGCTCGAACAGATTCGCGGTCTCGATCGAGGACCAGATCGCCTTCCATAACTCGTACTGGGTAATGCTGTCCAGCCCAGCCGTCTCGGCGTAGCCGGCGTAGTCGCCGTGGATCATCTCGCCCAGGAACCAGCTGTCCGCGAAGCGCTCCCGGACGGCTGGGATCACCGAGGTCCAAAACTGCGGGGGCAGGGCGTAGGCCGCGTCCAATCGCCACCCGTCGATGCCACGTTCCAGCCAGTACGTCATCACCTCGCGCACCAACTGCTGGACGGTTTCGTCGTCGTGGTCGAGTACCACCAGTTGCTGTTCGCCCTCGAACACCTCGGCCTGGATCCTGTCGCCGTCGGTGTGCAGCTTGAACAGGCTAGCCGCGGAGGCGTCGTCGCCGCGCTCCAACGCCTCGGCGAGCTGCGGATAGCCGCGGCCGACGTGGTTGAAGACGCCGTCGAGGACGACCCGGATGCCGCGCTCGTGGCAGGCTGCGACCAGGGCGTCGAAGTCGTCGAGGTCGCCCAACCGGGGATCGATCCGGAAGTAGTCGAGCGTGTCGTATCCGTGGCTCATGGACGCGAACAACGGGTTCAGCAGCAGCCCGTTGCAGCCCAGCTCGACGAGGTGATCGAGCCAGCCGAGCAGCCGGGGAAGCCGGTGCCGTACCGGTGCGTCGAGGTCGTCGCAGGTGTCCTCCGCCCCGGTGAATCCCAGGGGAAAGACACCCCAGAAGATCGCGTACCGGGTCCACTCGGGCATGGGCGCCTGTCTACCAGACGCCGGCCGACCAGACGTCCTGTCTACCCGGTTGCGGAGATCACTCGCTCATCTGCCCGGCCAGGGTGGCGGCCCGGTAGGCCGGTCCCAGAGCCTCCCTGGTGGCCGCGACGGTGGCCTCCCGGTCAGCCTGCTCGACGGTCGGCACCGGTGCCTTGATGTCGGCGCGCAGGCTATCGGCCACGCCCAGCTCGGCGGCCGCGGCGCGAAAGTCTGCCGACTGCACGGCGATCGCGGCAAGCTCATCGTGCACACTGGCCGCGCGCCACCGATCGCCCAGCGTGGTGTGACCGATCAGACTCGCCTCCTGGTGCTCCCGGGCGGCCTGAAGCTGTCCGGTGAGCCGGGCGAGGACGCCGAGCTGGTTGCGGGTCCAGGCGATCCCCTCGGAGAAACCCACCTGCTCACACACCTCGTACGCCTGGTGCAGCAAAATCTCCGCACCCTCCAGGTCGCCTTGGTAGCGCGCCGTCACCCCGCTGTTGATCAAGGTCCACGCGATCTGCTCCCGATCGCCAGCCCGCCGGAGGCGGTGCATCGCGGCGTCGCCGAATCTGTCTGCGCCGTCCAGGTCACCGCCCAGCCACGCGACGAAACTGAGGTAGTTGAGCTCCGTCGCCGCCGCCTGCTCGTCGCCGATCCGCTCGGCGATGGACAACGCACGTCGGTGCAGCGATTCCGCGGTGGCGTAGTCGCCTCGCTCTCGGGCGATCGAGCCCAGCCGGGACAGGCAGTAGGCGGCTCCGGCGTCGTCGCCGAGTTCCTCGTACAGGGTGAGTCCTTCGACCAGCTGGCCGTGAGCGATCTCGTAGTCGCACTGCAGGAACGACAATGTGCCCGCGCCGGCCAGCACCGGCGCCCGGAGTTCGGGCGGAGCGGCGACGCCAGCCGCCAACGCCCCGCGCAGCCACGTCCGACCGTCGGTGTAGCGACCACGCAGGTAGCACCAGCGCCACAGGTTCCCGACCAGACCCAGGGCGGCGTCGGGATCGGTCTCGGTCAGGTGGTCGACGGCGAGCTGGATGTTGGCGACCTCCGCGTCCAGCGAGCGAAGCCAGCGTTCCTGATCCGCCGTCACCAGGTTCGGCGCGGCGGCGGCGGCCACGGACGCCACGTAGTCGGCGTGCCGCCGCTGGACCGACATGGTCTCGCCCGAGGCGTCCAGCTGGGCGCGAGCGAACTGCCGGACGAGTTGCAAGAGCACGAACCGCGCTGGCTCCTCGGCCTCGTACATCCGGCTCACCAGGGACTTCGCCGCCAGCGAGGACAGCGCATCCAGAATCTCTGGCCGGGGGTAAGCGTCCGCGCAGACCTCGGTCGCGGACTCCTCACTGAACCAGACGAACACCGACAGCCGGGACAGCACCCGCTGCTCGGTCGGGGTCAGCAACCGGTAGGACCATCCGACCACCCGGTCCACCAGGCTCAGTTCGGACTGCCCACCTGGCTCGAGCAGGGCCCCGACGGTCTTGTCCAACGCGTCCGCGAGGGCGCCGACCGACATCACCTGGGTCCGGGCTGCAGCCAGCTCGATGGCCAGCGGGAGACCGTCCAGCCGTCGGCAGATCCGGGCGGCAGCCGCGTTCTGTACCGGCGACGGAGTCGTCCCGACGACCAGCCCAGCGTGCTCCCAGAAGAGCTGGACCGCCGGCGAGTCGGCGATCTCGTCAGCCCTGGCTCTCGCGGTCGGCAGCCGCAACGGGCGCACCATCACCACCGTCTCCCCGACCAGCTGCAGTTGGTGCCGGCTGGTGATCAGGAAGGTGACGCCGGGGCAGGTGGCCACGACCTCGCCGATCAGGCGACGAACCCCCTCCAGTTGGTGCTGAGCCGCGTCCATTACGAGCAGTTGGTGCCTGGATCGCAGCGCCGTAGTGATCTCGGGGATCCCGACCTCGGGTGCGCCGTCGATCCCGAGTGCCGCTCCGAACGCCGCCAACAAGGCGTCCGCGCGTGCGACGCCGGCGACGGGCAGCCATCGGATGCCGTCGGCGTACCCACCGACCTGGGTGACTATCACGGCGGCCAGACGCGTCTTGCCCACCCCACCAGGGCCGGTCAGCGTGATCAGCCGGTGGTTGGCCAACAGCTTGCGGATCGCGGCCAGGTCATCGTCTCGGCCGAGCAGTGGGTCGGCGAAAGTCGGGGGATCCAGGACCTGCGGCGGGCGTGGCGGGGGCG
>JAKDLH010000149.1 GCA_030452945.1 Microlunatus sp.
CGTCCGACCCCGCCCAAATCCGGGTCACCCGGGCGTCGGGTGGCGATCGCCTTCTCGCACTTGTTCTGCGACGAGACGCCGAACGCATCAGCGTCGGCCCGGCTGATCCCGTACGCCGTGGCCACGTTCTCCGCCGTCTGGCCCATGGCGATATAGATGTCAGGCAACTCGCCGTCGAGCCGCGGATCGTGCCAGGTCGCGTTGGTCTCCGCCGTCCGGGCCGTCCGGGTGCCCGCGGCGGCGAACAGCGGGTTCTGGGTGTCGGCCGGGTCCACTCCGGCCGAGCCGAAACCTCGGTAGCGGGAAACGCACTCGACTCCGGCCGACACGTACGCGTCGCCCTCCCCGGCCCAGATCGCGTGCGCCGCCATCCTCGCGGTTTGCACGCTGGAGGCGCAAAACCGGTTGATCGTAGCCGCCGGCACCGAATCCAGCCCCAGCTGGACCGCGACCCGACGCGCGATGTTGCCACCGTGCTCGTCCCTAGGGTCGGCGCAGCCGAGATAGAGATCGTCCAGAGTGGTCGGGTCGAAGCCAGGCAGCTGGGCCAGCGTCGCCCGGATCACCCCGGCCGCCAGGTCGTCGGGCCGCACCCCGGCCAGGGATCCTTTGACCGCTCGTCCGATCGGGGTGCGAGCGGCGGCCACGATGACGGCGTCGCGGCCTGGAGCGCGACCATCATCACAGGCCCAGGTCACGGCCGATCAGCTCCTTCATGATCTCGTCCGACCCCGCCCAAATCCGGGTCACCCGGGCGTCGGACCAAGCGCGGGCGACGCGATACTCGTTCATGTAGCCGTAGCCGCCCCAGAGCTGGACACAGGCGTCCAGCACCTCGTTCTGGACCTCGGCGGTCCACCACTTGGCCTTGGCCGCGTCGACCGCATCGAGAACGCCGTCGACCTGCTGCAGCACGCAGGCGTCGATGAAAGCCTGGGTCACCTCACAACGGGTGACCAACTCGGCGAGGCGATGCTTGTTGGCCTGGAAGGAGCCCACCGGCTGGCCGAAGGCCCGCCGCTCCTTCACGTAGTCGATGGTTTCGTCGAGAATCTGCCGGGCGTGAGCGATGTTGCTGACCGCGGCCCCGATCCGCTCGGTGACCAGCCGCTCCATCAGGTAGATGAAGCCCCGGTCCACCTCACCGATCACGTTGTCGGCCCCGATCCGCACGTCGGCGAAGAACAGCTCGGCGGTGTCGGATTCCGGCTGGCCGATCTTGTCCAGCTTGCGTCCGCGCTCAAAACCTGGCATGCCGTTCTCCACCGCGAACAGCGTGATGCCGTGTGCCTTCCGCTCGGGGCTGGTCCGGGCCGCGACCACGATCAGGTCCGCGGAGTAGCCGTTGGTGATAAAGGTCTTGGAGCCGTTCAGGATCCAGTCGTTCCCGTTGCGGACCGCGGTCGTCTTCAGGTTGGCCAGGTCTGAGCCGCCGGAAGGCTCCGTCATGGCAATTCCGGTGAGCAGCTCACCGGTGCAGAACTTCGGCAACCAGCGCCGCTTCTGCTCCGCTGTTCCTAGGTCCACCAAGTACGGGGCGACGCAGTCGGCGTGGATGCCGACACAGGAGGCGTACGCGAAGGCGAGCTTGGCCAGTTCTTCGGCCAGCACCATCAGGAACCGCGGGTCCTCGACTCCCGAACCGCCGTACTCGACCGGGATCTTGAGTCCCAGCAGCTCCTGCTTGCCCATCTCCAGCCACATTTCACGCCCGAACTCGTGATTCGCGATGTGCTTTTCCTGATGGGGCCGCAGGTGCCGGTCCACGAACGTCCGGCAGCTCTCCCGGAACGCCTCGTGGTCGGAGTCGAAGATGGTGCGCTGCATCGCGGAACCCCCACTGCGTCGGTGCCTGACTCACTAAGTTACTCGCCAGTAGCAAGTCTAGCGCTCCGCGGATCGGATCAGGTCAACCGAGTTGATGGGCGTGGGATCTGGGTCCAGCCGACCGGGCCGGGCCTCGGTCAGCTGCCGGGTCCTCAGCGCGGTCGAGGCGGACGCGCCGACGCGCTGGCCGGCTACCGTACGATCTCAGGACATCATGCCGTCCACCCTCGCCATCCCAGCCCCCGCCGCCGAGATCGCTCACGCCCTGCGTCGCCGCGGCGTCGACGACGTGCTGGACACCTCCGAGCTGACCCGAGCCCTCTACTCCTCCGACGCCTCGATCTACCGGGTTGTCCCGCAGGCGGTGGCCCGGCCGCGCACCAGCGAGGAGCTGATGGCAGTGCTGGATGCCGCGCGCTCGGTCGGTCTTCCGGTCACCACTCGTGGCGCCGGCACCTCGTGCGCCGGGAACGCCGTCGGGCCCGGGCTGGTGGTGGACTTGGCCCGGCACCTCAACCGGGTGCACGCCATCGATCCCGACGAACGCACAGCGGTGGTCGACCCCGGAGTGGTCCAGGCCGCGCTGCAGAAGCAGGCAGCACCGCACGGACTCCGCTTCGGTCCTGACCCCTCCAGTCACACCCGGTGCACCGTTGGCGGCATGATCGGCAACAACGCCTGCGGGCCGCGTGCGCTGGGCTACGGCAAGACCGCGGACAACGTGGTGGCGCTGGAGGTCGTCACCGGCTCCGGCGAGCGATTGATCTTGGACGGTCGCGTGCCGGACGAGGCCTCGACGGCCCTGCATGGCCTGCAGCAGGTCGTGGGGGCCAACCTCGGCACGATCCGGACCGAGTTCGGCACCTTCGGCCGTCAGGTGTCCGGCTACAGCCTGGAACACCTGCTGCCGGAGCGCAGATTTGATGTGGCCCGGTTCCTGGCTGGCTCCGAGGGCACGCTCGCCGTGATCACTTCCGCGACCGTACGGCTGGTCGCCGACGCGCCCCACCAGATCATGGTCGCCCTCGGGTACGGCTCGATGGCCGACGCCGCGGACGCGACGCCGGAGATCCTGCGCCACGCTCCGACAGCCGTCGAAGGACTGGACCGTCGGATCGTTGATGTCGTCCGGCAGACCCGCGGGGAGGACGCGGTGCCGCCGCTGCCCCGCGGTGACGGCTGGGTGTTCGTCGAGCTCGTCGGTGACGAACCCGGCGCGTTGGTCTCCCGGGCAGAGGTTTTGGTCACCGCATCCGGGTGCCTGGACAGCTCGGTGGTCGCCGACCCGGTCGAAGCGCTGGCCCTGTGGAAGATCCGCGAGGACGGAGCCGGGCTGGCGGCGGTGTCGCTGCCCGACCCGGCCTACCCCGGATGGGAGGACGCCGCCGTCCCGCCGGAGAAGCTCGGCCCCTACCTGCGCGACTTCGACACTCTGCTGACCAGTCACGGGCTGCGTGGACTGCCGTACGGCCACTTCGGCGACGGGTGCGTGCACTGCCGGATCGACTTCCCCCTGACCTCGGCGGGCGGCAGCGAACGGTATCGAGAGTTCGTCGAAGACGCGGCGCGCCTGGTAGCCGGTTACGGCGGCTCGATGTCGGGTGAGCACGGCGACGGCCGGGCCCGCTCGGCCCTGCTGCCGGCGATGTACTCCGCCGCGGCGATCGGGCTGTTCGAGCAGGTGAAGGCGGCCTTCGACCCCGACGACATGCTGAACCCCGGGGTACTGGTCCGACCTCGAGCCGTCGACGCCGATCTGCGCGCCGTCGGGCTCGTCGGGCGTGGGTCCGATCGCTTCTCCGCTGAGGTGCACCGGTGCTCCGGGGTGGGCAAGTGCCTGGCCGACACAGCCGGCACCCTGCAGGTGATGTGCCCCTCCTACCAGGCCACCCGGGACGAGAAGGACTCCACCCGCGGCCGAGCCCGGGTGCTGCAGGAGATGGTGAACGGGGAGCTGGTGCAGCAGGGCTGGAGATCGCCGGCCGTGCATGCCGCCCTGGACCTGTGCCTGTCCTGCAAGGGGTGTGCTCGCGACTGCCCGACCGGGGTCGACATGGCCGCATACAAGTCGGAGGTGATCGACCACACCTACGCCGGCCGATTGCGCCCGCGCGCGCACTACGCGCTGGGCTGGCTGCCCCGGTGGGCCCGGTTGATCACGCGCTCGCGGCTCGCGGCCCTGGTCAACGCCACCACCGCGACCCCGGGCCTGCGCCGGATCGTCCGCTGGAGTGCGGGGGTGGACCAACGACGGCGTCTGCCGCGGTTCGCCGACCGGCCGGCCCGGCAGCGCGTGGACCCGACCGCCGGCTCCTCTTCACCAGGCGGAACACCGGTAGTCGTCTGGGTGGACTCCTTCTCCGACTTCTTTGCTGGAGCCGGGGTCGAGGCGGTGGTCCAGGTGCTCCGGGCGGCCGGCTACGCGCCACGATTCCTGGACCGTACGGCCTGCTGCGGGCTGACCTGGATCAGCACCGGTCAGCGCGAGGGGGCCCGTCGTCAGCTCCGGCGGAGTCTGGACGTGTTGTACCCCTACGTAGCCGACGGGGTTCCGGTGGTCGGCTTGGAGCCGTCGTGTACTGCCGTGTGGCGCAGCGACGCGGCCGATCTGCTGCCCGACGACCCGCGAGTGCCCGCGATGGCGACCGGGATCTTGACCCTGGCCGAGCTCCTAGCCCGGACGCCGGCCTGGACCCCGCCAGACCTGACCGGGACGGAGATCGTGGCGCAGCCCCACTGCCACCACGCCGCCGTGCTCGGTTGGCAAGCCGACGCGGCGCTGCTCAAGCGGTCCGGCGCCACGGTGACCACTCTCGGCGGCTGTTGCGGCCTGGCCGGCAACTTCGGGGTCGAGAAAGGCCATTATGAGGTGTCGGTGGCCATCGCCGAGCACGATCTGCTGCCCACAGTGGCGGCGCATCCCGACGCCATCGTGCTGGCCGACGGCTTCTCCTGCCGGACCCAACTCGCCGAGCTGGCCGACCGGGACGCGATCACCCTGGCCGAGCTGCTGTCCCGCCGAGAGTGAGCCGAGCCCACACATCCGGCTGGTCTGCGCCCCCTGCCACGGGGGTGCAGATCATGCTCCGGAGTGCAGGTCGCCCGGCGTCGCCTCGTGGTGCGCGACACCTTTCGTCCGCTCCCGCTGCTTGAGTCGCGCCTCGTAGAGGTGCCGTCGCCCGCCGGCCAGCTCGTCTCGGGCTTGCTCCTCCAACTCCCGGAACAGGGACCAGTAGGTGTCGTCGTAGTCCTCGACGATCTGGAACGTCCAGCGACCGGCGATCACGTTGCGGCCGACCAGGTCGCGGTCTAGCCGGTCGGCCAACTCGGTGTGTCCGGCTTCGCGCAGGGCGTCCACGGACTGACCGAGCTGAATGTCGGCCGAGCCGGTGAGCTGATGGAAGGAGTAGAGGTGCCCACGCGCGCGCTCACAGGTCTCCAGCGCCTCCGACAGCTGGCCGAGTGCGGCGACTGTGGCGTCGTCGACTTCGGTTGGCGTCTGGTGGTCGCGGTCCGGCAAGTCCGCCGACGGCACCTCGGTCATTCCACTCCTCGATTGGTGCGTCGCTGGTCGAGCCCG
Source organism: Microlunatus sp. (assembly GCA_030452945.1). GTDB lineage: Bacteria > Actinomycetota > Actinomycetes > Propionibacteriales > Propionibacteriaceae > Microlunatus. The sequence goes on from JAKDLH010000149.1 coordinate 5,408, forward strand.
GTCGGCTGGGTCTCAGCCGCGGGTCAGTCGGCGGTGGGTGGCGCGATGGGGACGGGCCGCTTCGGCACCGAGGCGGGCGACCTTGTTGGCTTCGTAGTCGGCGAAGTTACCCTCGAACCAGAACCATCGGGCCTGGTTCTCCTCGTCGCCCTCCCAGGCCAGGATGTGGGTCACCACCCGGTCCAGGAACCACCGGTCGTGGGAGATCACCACCGCACAGCCGGGGAACTCCAGCAGGGCATCTTCCAGCGACTGCAGGGTCTCCACGTCCAGGTCGTTGGTCGGCTCGTCGAGGAGCAGCAGGTTGCCGCCCATCTTCAACGTCAGCGCCAGGTTCAGCCGGTTTCGTTCGCCTCCGGAAAGTACGCCGGCCGGCTTCTGCTGGTCGGGTCCCTTGAAACCGAACGAGGCCACGTACGCCCGCGACGGCATCTCGAAGCTGGCGACCTTGATGTGGTCGAGTCCGTCGGAGACCAGCTCCCAGACGTTGGAATTCGGGTCGAGCCCGGCCCGGCTCTGGTCGACGTAGGAAGTCTTGACGGTCTCGCCCAGCTTCAGCTCCCCAGAGTCAGGAGTTTCTTCCCCGATGATCATCTTGAACAGGGTGGACTTGCCGACGCCGTTGGGTCCGACCACGCCGACGATGCCGGCCCGGGGCAGCGTGAAGCTGAGCCCGTCGAACAGCAGCCGGTCACCGAATCCCTTGACCAGACCGTTCACGTCCAGCACATTGCTGCCGAGCCGCGGCCCGGCCGGGATGTTGATCTCCTCGAAGTCGAGTTTGCGGTTCCGCTCAGCCTCGGCAGCCATCTCCTCGTAGCGAGCCAGCCGCGCCTTGTTCTTGGCTTGCCGGGCCTTGGGGTTGGACCGGGCCCACTCCAGCTCACGCCCCAAGATCTTGGCTCGCTTGGCGTCCCGCTTGCCCTCGATCTGCAGCCGCGACCTCTTGGTCTCCAGATAGGTCGAGTAGTTACCCTCGTACGGGTGGGTCCGGCCACGGTCCAACTCGAGGATCCACTCCGCGACATTGTCCAGGAAGTACCGGTCGTGGGTGACGGCCAGCACGGCACCGGGATATGCCTTGAGGTGGCCCTCCAGCCAGTGCACCGACTCGGCGTCCAGGTGGTTGGTGGGCTCGTCCAGCAGCAGCAGGTCGGGCTGCTGGAGGAGCAGCTTGCACAGCGCGACCCGGCGTCGCTCACCACCGGAGAGCACGTCGACCGGCGCGTCCGGCGGCGGGCAGCGAAGGGCGTCCATCGCCTGCTCCAGCTGGGAGTCGATGTCCCACGCGTTGCGGTGGTCCAGCTCGGTTTGCACCTCACCCATCTCTGCCATCAACGCGTCGAAGTCCGCGTCCGGCTCGGCCATGGCCATGCCCAGCTCGTCCATCCGCGTCTGCAGACCCTTGATGTCGGCGACCGCTTCCTCGACGTTCTCCAGCACGGTCTTGTCCTCGGTCAGCGGCGGCTCCTGCAGCAAGATGCCGACCGTGGCCTCCTTGGCCAGCGTCGCATCGCCGTTGCTGGGCTTCTCCATCCCGGCCATCAGCTTGAGCAGGGTGGACTTGCCGGTGCCGTTGGGACCGACGACACCGATCTTGGCGCCGGGATAGAACGACAGTGTCACGTTGTCCAGCACGACCTTGTCCCCGAGGGACTTGCGGACGTTGTGCATCGAGTAGATGAACTCAGGCATACCTTCGACGAACTTTCATGTTGATGGGGGCCGGGGACTGCACCGGCACCGCACCAACCTATCGGGGCGCCCCGGCGATCCCAACTCCGTCGGCGGCCCCCGGATCATCCGGTGACCGTAACCCGAACCACCCCACTCACCGAGTCCGCCGCCTGGATCGCGTTGGACTGAAGGCGCGGGTCACTCTTGCCACGGAGGTGCACCACGCCGGACTGCACCCGCACCAGCCATTGTTCTCCGCCTTCGATGGTCCCCAGCCGACGCCTGACCTCCGCCAGAATCGCCTCGTCGCTCCGCGCCATGGTCGCCACCACGTCGCGTCGGGTCACCACCCCGACCACCTGATCGGACGCGACCACCGGCATGCTTCTCCGCCGACCCGTGATCATGCGCCTGGCTAGCACGGAGAGTTGCGTTTGTGGACCGACGAACTCCACCGGAGTGGTCATCACCTCACCGGCCACCGATCGAGGGGACATGTCTGGTCCCGGTGCCGACGGGTGCGGATGCAGTTCGAACCGCTCCCGGATCAGATCTACCTCCGACACCAGACCCACCAGATGATCGTGCTGGTCGACGACCGGAACCGCGGTGAAACCGTGCTCGGCCAAGGTCCCGGCGACCTCGCTCAGCGGGGTTGTCTCCAGCACACAGACCGCCGGGGTGGACATGATGTCGCGCGCACGCATGTCAGCCTCCTGCCGTTGTGGTCAACTCAAACCGCCTGGGCCGCCAAAAGATAGCCGCTGCAAGTCCCGGGTCGCTAGGCCGAAGGTCC
>JAKDLH010000150.1 GCA_030452945.1 Microlunatus sp.
CCCAGAAAGGTGCTCCGACGGCGGAGGAGGACGATCTCGGGCCCGGAGTCGCTGAGGGGCCGTCGGGTCCGGGGCGCTCACGGCCCGCACAGTCCGAACTCGAGTCTCCACCGGGGGCCGACCACAACATTCGACCACCCGGCCGCAACTCGCGGCCTTACGGAGCCTGAGCACCACAGCATTTGGCCCCGTGGTCAAAAGCCGCGAGTCCCTGTCCAGGGGGATTGGTCAAGACTCACGGGTGGGAGCAGAGGGGCTCGAACCCCCGACCCCCTGCTTGTAAGGCAGGTGCTCTGACCGACTGAGCTATGCTCCCGCGTCCACCGACCCGGACAGCGGACCAATCTAGTGGGGTGGCGTCGGCGGCTCCAAAACCCACCGCCGGCGATCGCGTGCGCGGGGGTCAGCCGTCGGCGAGCGCTGCCAACTGCTGGTCCAGATCACGCGCCTCACCGATCTCGTTGACCACCCGCCAGCGGACCACGCCGTCGGCGTCGAGCAGGAAGGATCCGCGCAGGGCGCAACCTGCCTCCGGGCTGAACACCCCGTACGCCCGGGCGATCTCCCCGTGCGGCCAGTGGTCGGTCAGCAGGTCGAAGCCAAGGCCCTCGGCGTCGGCGTACGCCCGCAGGGTGAACATCGAGTCGCAGGAGATCGCCAGCACACGCGCACCGAGTTCGGCGAAACGCTGGCCCTGATCGCGGATTTCGCGGAGTTCACCGGTGCAGATCGAGGAGAACGCCCAGGGGTAGAAGACCAGCACGGCCGGCGCGCCGCGCAGCTGATCGGCGGAGATGGTCTGCCCGTGCTGATTGCGCGAGGCGAAGGCGGGCGCCTGGTCGCCGGTCTCCGTCACCGGTGCGGTGCTCGCGGCCGGACCATCTTGTGGGCCGCCCAGTCCGGGGAGACGACCGCCGAGGTGGTCAGGGCCAACCCCGCGGTAACCGCAGCCTCGGAGATGTCGGAGTTGTCGACGTAGCCCAACCGCCCGACCTTGGGGGTGAGCAGCCACAACACCCCGGCCGCACTGAGGTCGATGACTGCGTCCACCAGGCCGTCGACCAGATCCCCGTCGTCATCGCGCCACCAGAGCAGCACCACGTCGACGGCGTCCATCGCCTCGTCGATCAACTCACCGTCGACGCTGTCCTCGATCTGGACGCGCAACGCGTCGTCGGCATCTGAGTCCCAGCCCAGTTCCTGCACCACCTGTCCCGGTTTCAAGCCGAGCTTGGCGGCCGCCGAGCTCCGGGATTCGGAGGGTCCTGCTGTCGCGCTCACTGTCTAGCCTCCAGCGTTGTGATCGTCGGGTCACCAAGTCGCTGGTCGGTGAACCCGATCCGTCTGTGGGGAAAGCCTGCCATGGCGCGCGACTGGGTGGAACCCCGGTCGGCTGACGTCCGGCTCGCAGCCGGGCCGCACCCTCTCATCCGGCCTGCTGGAGGGCGGCGACGGTCTCGGCCACCGCCTGATCGTTGCCGGCGATCTGCCACCGGTTTCCCTGGTATTCCAGCGTCGTCGCGGTTCCACCCGCCCCGAGCACGAGCGCCGCGCCCGGAACCCAGTCCCACGGGTGCAGGTTGGCCTGCAAGAACACTCCGACTCGGCCCGTCGCCACCCCGGCCAGATCCACCGAGGCTGATCCGAGCATCCGTACGGTCGCAGCCCGGGCGACCGCCGAGCGCCACGACGCGACCCGGGGCTCGTCGCGCAGGTGGCGCGGATGGAAGTAGGTGGCAACCGAGATCTGTTCCAGCGCGGTGTCTGCCAGCAACCGCACCGGCGTTCCGTTCAGCGTGGTCGGTAAATCCCGGCCACCGATCCACAACTCGTCGCGCGCCGGGAAGTACACCGAGCCCAGCACCGGGCCGTCGGCGTCGGCCAGCCCGACCGCCGAACACCAGTACGGCAGCCCGGACAAGAAGTTGTAGGTGCCATCGACCGGGTCGATATACCAGGTCCGCTCCCCCGGGCGGGCTGCCCCTTCTTCGCCCACCAGACCGTCATCGGGTCGCAACTCGGTCAGCCGGGACACGATCAGGGCCTCGGCGGCGTGATCGGCAGCCGAAACCACGTCGGAGACCGACGTCTTGTAATGCGTCTCCAGCCCGTCGGCGAGCATCCCCGCCGCCAACGTGCCGGCCTGGCGGACCAGGCTTGCCGCTACCTCCGCATCATCCACCCGACGAGGCTATCGACTGCCCCAAGCGAGCTGGTCGGCCACCCGAGACGATCGGACCCGAGACGATCGGACCCCGAAACGACCGGACCCCGAAACGACCGGACGTTGTGCCCTCAGGTCGATCTGGCGGTGGCCCAGTCCAGCAGTCGGTCGACCGGCCAGGTGTTGATCACCCGATCGGCTTCCAGACCCAGGTCCTCGGCTCGCTCGCAGCCGTACGCCAGGAACTCGAGCTGACCCGGGGCATGGGCGTCGGTATCGATGGAGAACAGGCAGCCCATCTCCATCGCCAGCCGCAGCAGCCGGGTGGGCGGGTCCCGGCGCTCAGGGCGAGAGTTGATCTCCACCGCCACCTCCATGGTGCGACAGGCCTCGAACACCACCTCGGCGTCGAAGGACGACTCAGGCCGGATACCGCGCGCACCCTCGATCAGCCGTCCCGTGCAATGACCGAGGACGTTGGTACGCGGGTTGGCGATCGCGGCCACCATCCGATGCGTCATCGTCTCCGAGTCCGAACGGAGCTTGGAGTGCACGCTGGCTACCACTATGTCGAGCTCGGCCAGCAGCGCGTCGTCCTGGTCGAGCCGCCCATCGTCGAGGATGTCCACCTCGATGCCTTGCAGCACCCGAAACGGGGCCATCGCGGCGTTGAGGTCGCGGGCCGCGGCTTGCTGCTGGCGCAAGCGGTCGGCGGTCAGGCCGCGGGCCACCGTGAGTCGGGGCGAGTGATCGGTGATCGCGCAGTACTCGTGGCCGAGGTCGCGCGCGGTGCTCATCATCTCCTCCAGCGGGCTGCCCCCGTCGGACCAGGTCGAGTGTGTGTGCAGGTCGCCTCGGATCAGCGACCGGAGCCGGTCACCTCGGCTGGTCAGCGGGCGCTTGGCGGCGCGGAGCTGCTGCAGATAGTCCGGCACCCCGCCCGCGCTGGCCTGGCTGATCACCAGCGACGTCTTGGGCCCGATGCCAGGCAGTTTCTTCCAGTCATCGGAGTCGGTGTGCCGAGCGCGGTCGTCGGCGCTCATCTCCGCGACGACCTCAGCGGCCCGCCGGTAGGCCTTGACCCGGTGGGTGTCGGAGCGGTCGCGCTCCAGCAAGAAGCCGATCTCGCGGAGGGCATCGACCGGGTTCACTGCGCGACCTCGGACGTGGCGGGACGAAGGGGCAGGGCGAAGCGGGCGCACCGCTGCGGACCACTGGTGGTCACACCGGGAAGAGCGCAACCACTCATCTGCAACTCGCTCACCGACGTCCTTATCCCACCCAGATCTCACTTGGCGCGGTTTCGTTTCATCGACGCGCACCGCCACCACTCGAAGTCGACCCCCAGTAGTTCCGGGCGCGTGACCACTAGGCTCACCCTATGGCGGCAGCGAAGGGGCTCAACAGGTCCCGTCCCGCCTCGGCCAAGTCGCGAGCAGCCATCGCGAAGCGACTCAGCGCGCAAACCTCGGGAATGACCACCGCGGCGATCGCCGAAATGGAGACCCGGCACGTCTGGTTCCGCGAGCTCGATGCCGAGCACCGGTCCTCGATCACCCTGGTCGCCCGCGCCGGTATCGACGGTTTCGTGACCTGGTTCGCCGACCCCGAGCTGAAGGGACCCACGACCTCGGAAGTGTTCGGCTCCGCGCCGCGCGAGTTGGCCCGGCGGATCAGTCTGCACCAGACCGTCGATCTGGTCCGGACCACGATCGATGTGGTGGAGGCCCAGATCGAGGAGGTGATGCCGCGCAACGACCGCCCCGTACTGCACACCGCGATTGTCGCCTACAGCCGAGAGGTCGCCTTCGCGGCGGCCGAGATCTACGCTCGGGCGGCTGAGCTGCGCGGCACCTGGGACGCGAGGTTGGAGGCGTCGGTGGTCGACGCGGTGCTTCGCGGCGAGACCGATGAGTCGGTGCTCTCGCGAGCCTCCACCTTGGGCTGGACCTCTGCTGGCGGTGTGGTCGTCGTGGTCGGCGGCGCTCCGGGCGCCGACGCCCGTGCCGAACTCGAGACGATCCGGCACCGTACCGCTATCGGCGGGCTGGACATGCTGGGTGCGGTGCAAGGCGACCGGCTCATCGTGGTGCTGGGCGGCAGCCAGTTGCGTGACCCGGCGTGGACGCTGGAGGTGGTCGGAGGGTTCGTGAACTCCTTTGCCGCAGGTCCGGTGGTGGTCGGACCACCCGTCGAGCACCTGATGGACACCGGCGCAAGCACTCGCGAGGCGTTGTCGGGGTACCGAGCGGTGATCGGCTGGCCGGAGGCGCCGCGACCGGTCAGCGCCCACGATCTGCTGCCGGAGCGCGCCTTGAACGGGGATGGTCACGCCCGGCGTTCCCTGGCCCGCGAGCTGTACGACCCGCTGCACGACGCGAGCGGCGGTCTGCTGGAGACCCTGGTGGTCTTCCTGGATCAGGGTCTTTCGGTCGAGGCGGCGGCCCGGACGTTGTTCGTGCACGCCAACACAGTGCGCTACCGGCTGCGGCGGGTGCACGAGATCACCGGGTACAGCCCGACCGACCCACGCGACGCGTACGCACTGCGCCTGGCCTTGACCCTTGGCCGGCTGCTGGCCCGGCGCAGCCGGAGCGACGACCCCGCCTTGTAAGAATCTGACAGCTTCGTAGGAATCCGACAGGTTTGTAGGAATCTGACAATCAGGTCGCCCGAGATTCGTCGTGTCCCTGCGCGACGCAGCCCCGAGGTCACGGAATAGTCAAGATCATGCTCGCTATCGCCGCGCCGGGCCAGGGCGCTCAGACTCCGGGGTTCCTGACCCCCTGGCTGACCGAGCAGTCGTTCTCCGATCGGCTCGACTGGCTCTCTGCCGTCGCCGGGATGGATCTGCGCCACTACGGCACCCGAGCCGACGCCGAGACGATTCGCGATACCGCGGTGGCGCAGCCGCTGCTGGTGGCTTCGGGGCTGCTCGCCGCCCTTCAGCTGTTCCCGCGGCCCGCCGACGCCTTCGGGTTCGTCGGTGTCGCCGCCGGACACTCGGTCGGGGAGATCACCGCCGCCGCCGGAGTCGGGGTCTTGTCGGCGGAGCAGGCGATGGTGTTCGTTCGCGAACGAGGTCGCACGATGGCCGAAGCCAGCGCCGTCACCCCGACGTCGATGACCGCCGTGGTCGGCGGCAAGCCCGAGGAGGTCCTCGCCGCGCTGGCGGCCCACGGGCTGACCCCGGCCAACCACAACGGCGTCGGTCAGATCGTGGCCGCCGGCACCTGCGAGCAACTGGCCGCCCTGGCCGCCAATCCTCCCGCCCGGACGGGTCTGATCGACCTCAGTGTCGCCGGGGCGTTCCACACCGTGCACATGGCTTCGGCGGTCACCCACCTGGCCAAGCTCGCCCGGTCGATCTCCACCCACGATCCGCGTACCCGGCTGCTGTCGAACGCGGACGGCCAGGTCGTCCACGACGGCTCGGACGTGCTGCGCCGCCTCGTCGGTCAGCTGGCCGCCCCGGTCCGCTGGGACCTGTGCATGCAGACCATGGCCGACCTCGGCGTGACTGGACTGTTGGAGATGCCTCCCGCCGGCACGCTGACCGGAATCGCCAAACGGAACCTGAAGGGCGTCGAACTCTTCGCTCTGAACTCCCCCGACCAGCTGCCGGAGGCGATGGACTTCGTCCAGCGACACGGCGGAGAGATGCCGTCCTCACCGATCTCCGGTAACCCGACCTGGCGCTTGGTCGTCGCTCCCGGCAAGGGCCGGTTCTGGCGGACCGAAGACGTCGAACCCGATGCGGTGCTCCCGGCGAACAGCACCGTCGGGTTGGTCAAGAACCTGCGGGATGAGACGCCGGTGGCCGCACGGCACGGCGGCATCGTGGTGGAGTGGCTGGTCGAGAGCGGGGACCCGGTCGCTCCCGGGCAGCCGCTGCTGAGACTGCACCCGACCGTGGAGAACTCCGACGCGACGGAGGTCACCCGATGACCGCGGCTGAGCTCAGGCTGCACGTGCCCGAGCAAGACCGCTACGCCAAGATCATGGGAATCGGCAGCTATCGGCCGCGCCGGGTCGTGGACAACGCGGAGATCTGCACCCTGATCGACTCCACCGACGAGTGGATCCGTACGCGATCAGGTATCCGTGAGCGGCGCTGGGCCTCAGCCGACGAGACCGTGCACATGATGTCGCTGGCTGCGGCCCGGACCGCGGTCGAGCGTTCGGGCTTGCACCCTGCCCAGGTCGACACCGTAATCGTCTCGACGGTGACGCATCTTTGGCAGACTCCGTCGGCGGCCGCCACGATCGCCAGCGAACTGGGAGCCACCGGAGCCGCGGCCTTCGACATATCCGCCGCCTGCGCCGGGTTCTGCTACGGGGTGGCCATGGCAGATTCCCTGGTCCGTACCGGCTCTTCGACCCACGTCTTGGTGATCGGCGTCGAGCGGCTGAGTGATCTGACCAACCGCGGGGATCGTTCGACCGCGTTCATCTTCGCCGACGGCGCCGGTGCCGCAATCGTGGGTCCGAGCCCCACCCCGGCGATCGGACCGGTGGTCTGGGGGTCCGACGGCGATCAGGCCCACCTGATCACCCAGACCGAGCCTTGGGACCGCGCGATGGACTCCGCCGGGGGCGACAGCCCCGGCGGCCCCCAATGGCCGGTGCTGCGGATGGACGGCAAGCCCGTCTTCAAATGGGCGGCCTTCACCATGGCCAAGGCCGCCGCCGAAGCCCTCGACCGAGCGGGTGGCGCCGCCGACGAGATCGAGGTCTTCGTCCCCCACCAGGCCAACATGCGAATCACCGACGCCATGCTCCGGGCTCTGCGACTACCGGAGTCGGTGGTGGTGGCCCGCGACATCGAACGCCAGGGCAACACCTCGGCCGCGTCCATCCCGCTGGCCATCGACGCCCTCCTGGCCTCGGGTGAGGCCAGGAGTGGACAGACCTGCCTGATCATTGGCTTCGGTGCCGGCCTGGTGTACGCGGGTCAGGTGATTGTCCTGCCATGATCAGACGGAGTGACCGCAGATCCTGGGCCGACCACTTCCGGTCCGTCCATTTTTCCAAACCCGAGGAGCACTAGCCCTGATGCCCACCACCGAAGAGGTCCGCACCGACTTGGCCGACATCGTCAACGAGGTCGCCGGTGTGCCGACCGACGATGTTCAGCTGGACAAGTCGTTCACCGATGACCTCGACGTCGACTCGCTGTCGATGGTCGAGATCATTTACGCCGCCGAGGAGAAGTTTGGCGTCAGCATCCCCGACGAAGAGGCCAAGAACCTCAAGACGGTCGGGGACGCGGTCGCCTACATCGAACGCGCCGCGTCCTGAAGCGTCGAGGGCCATGCGTCGCGCGTGGCCCTCGTCGCCGCCTGACAGCCCACCCATGGTGATCATCACCGTGATCACCACATCGTGGACACACATCCGCGCATGATCATCTCACTCTCATGATCAGCCACGTTCATGATCACTGGAAGGTCTTTCCATGAGTCCGTCCCCCATCGTCGTCACCGGACTGGGCGCCACCACGCCGCTCGGCGGGGACGTGGCCACCACCTGGGAGGGTCTGCTCGCCGGTCGCTCCGGCGTCAGCAGGATCGAGGCCGACTGGGCGAGCACCCTGTCGGTGCAGATTGCCGCCTCCGCTGCCGTCGACCCGACTACCGTCCTGGAACGGGTCGAAGCCCGGCGACTGGACCGCTCCGCGCAGCTCGGCGTAG
>JAKDLH010000482.1 GCA_030452945.1 Microlunatus sp.
CGGGTCGCCGGGATACAGGCGCACCGCCGCAAGGTGAGTCGATTGATGAAGCCATTGGTCCCATATGGCAGCGCGCCTTTCACTCGACGATATTTGTGTCGGCGGCCTCCCCCGCGGTCTCGCCGTCACCGGAGCCTGAGGGCCTGCCCTGGTTAGACCCGAGCCGCATCCAATCCTTGAGTTCATCGCGGAGGATGAACCAGCTGCGACCCCGGCGGTATCCGGGGATAACGCCTTCTTTCAGCCACTTGTAGACACCGGCCTTGTTCATACGCAGAAGGTCAGCGACCTCCTGGACCGTGAAGATTTCTTTGCGTCCCGCGAACAAGCCGTCCAGACCATCAGTCACGATGTAGGTCCACCATCCTGACCGCATGCGAACATAGTAGGCGATAATGCATGTAAATGCACTCTGTAGACTTACATGGAGTGAGCAACACTCTGTTGGCTCCTGTAGGTTCAGATCTGTTATGGTGCACCGGAGGAAGTAAATTCTCGAGCCGGAGTGAACGTGACAGACACAACCAACCCGTGGCTACCTAAGCAGCAGAACTCCGTGACCGCCACGCACCACCCCGATCACCATGCGCCGGCCGCCGTAACGGGACCGAACCGTCCTCAGCGGGGAGTTCCGGCACCCGACCTGGTCGACCAGTTGCCAGTCCATCGCGCGGATCGAGCAGCTGCCTTATGGATCGTCGGCGCGCACGGCGGCGCAGCGGAGACGACGCTTGCAACGCTTGGCGAGGACTGGATCGCAGGGTCGCACGCGTGGCCGTCCACCCTAGGTGACCAACCTGCTCGGGTAGTCATCGCAGCTCGCACCAGCGCTCGGGGGTTGCTGGCTGCGAAAGGGGTGGCGAAGCAGTGGGCATCTGGCCTCGTCCACGACGTTGAGCTGCTGGGCTTAGTGCTCGTAGCTGACGCACCGGGCCGGCTGCCCAAGCCGCTGCGCGACCTGATGAACGTCGTTAGCGGCGGATACCCGCGCACCTGGCACGTGCCGTGGGTAGAGCTTTGGCGACTCGGGGACGGTCCGTCCCTCAACGCCGCGCCGCGCGAGGTTCGTCGATTAGTCGACGACCTCCGCACTCTTCTCCGAACCGGCGCACCCTCCGGCGCCACCAACCGAAAGGATCAAAACAATGGCGTTGCCTGAGTTCATCTACACGATTGGCCATCTTCTCGGGCTGATGCCGATGCAGATTCCGGACCCTGCACCCGTTCAGCCACCCGGAACGGACGGCGTGAGCACGATTCTCGCCTGGCTCAAATGGATCGGCTTCGCCGTGGTCGGGGGAGCAATCATCGTTGGCGGCATCGGAATCGCTGTTGCCCTGCGCCGAGGTGAGGCCGGCGACGCACTCCCTAAGGTGCTTTGGCCGATGGCCGGCGCGATTGTGATTGGCGGCGGAATCGGCATGGTCAGCGCCCTTATGGGTGGCTGACCCGGAACGCTGAGAGGAGGCCTCACCGTGGACAACGAGCAGGGGAACGTCACCGACGCCCAGAGCCCGACCGGCAGTCCGTTCACTCGACCGGGATT
>JAKDLH010000151.1 GCA_030452945.1 Microlunatus sp.
CGATTAGCTTGACCGCGTCGCCGATCTGAATCAGGTTGTCAGGCTTGAAGTCGCGGTAGACAAAACCGAGATCGTGCAGGTACGTGAAGGCGGGCAGCACCTCAAGGATGTACGCGAGCGCCTGGTCGGTCGGCAACGGCTGGTAGCGTCCGCCCGCCTGCCGCATCCGCTCTTTCAGGATCTCCTTCAGCGAGACCCCGCCGACGTACTCCATCACGATATAGCCGGCGCCGTCGTGGGTGACGAAGTTGTAGATCTCGACGATCAGCGGGTGCTCGACCTGGGCCAGGAACTGCTTCTCCACGATCGCGACCGCGAGCGCTTCGGCGTCGCCGGTGTTCAACAGCCCCTTGAGCACCACCCAGCGGTCGGACACATTCTTGTCCTTGGCCAGGTAGATCCAGCCCAGGCCGCCGTGCGCCAGACAGCCGGCGACCTCGTACTGCTGGGCGACCAGATCGCCCGCCCGGAGCTTCGGGGTGAAGGAGAACTGACTGCCGCATTTGGGACAGTAGCCCTCCGCCCGGCCCGGCTGGCCGTCTCGGGCCCGACCGACCGGCGAACCGCAGTTCGGGCAGACTCGCTTGTTCTCCGGTACGACCGCGTTCGCCATGATCGCCTTGGCGGCGTCGACCTGCGGGGCCGGGGGCACCTGGGTCAGACCCGCCCCCAGTCGGGCCGACCGGAGTCGCTGCGAGCTGCTGCTGACTCGCTTGGTGACGGTCGAGCCGCCGGCGGCGCGCTTCGAGCCGATCGCGGCGGAGCCGAGCCGACTGGAGCCGCGGGTGATGGTGGACACCGGGGCGGTCTGCTCGCCGTCGTCGGCGACCGATCCTGCCTGGTCGCTGGCTGCCTGGTTATCAGCTGCCTGATCGGTGGCTGCCGGCGACGCGTCACCGGGTGCCCCGCACACGTCGCAGTAGCCGTCCACCACGGTGCCGGGGCAACCCGGCTGCCGGCACCCCCCGGCCCGTTGACCGGTGGAGGCGGGAGTGGCCGCGGCTGCGGTCGCGGGCCGGCCCGGGCTGCCGCACACGTCGCAGTAGCCGTCGGCAATCGAGCCCGGACAACCGGGCTGCGAGCACGTCATGAGGCCTCCGAGCGGTCGGTGAGGGCTTGCAGGTAGGTCTGATACAGACTCACCAACTGGGTCGCGATGGCCATCTTGGTGGGACGTTCGGCTAGGGCGGCGGTGGCGAGGCCGTACGCGTTCGCGATCTCCGGCTGCCCGGCGACCCCCACCGCTTCGGCCTTCAGGTGGTAGGCGTCCAGCCGGGTATGAAGATCGGCGTGCTGCTGCAGCGCGGAACGATACGCGCCCTCGGCGAGCGTCATCGCCTGGTCGACCAGCCCGAGGCGCCGCCGGTACTCACTCAAGCCGGCCACGGTATTGGGTAGCGCACCGAGAGCGGCCACGTCCGGCACGGCGTAGCGCGGCGCCGGCTCGACGGTCTCCACGCAGTTGCGGACCAGGCTTCGCAGCTGGGCCTCCCGCGTCTCCAGCCGGGCCTGCTGGCGCCGGGTCTGTTCGAGGTCGGCGCGCGCCTGGCGACGCTGGGCCGCACCGACGATCAGGTCCCGCTCGAACGTGGCAGCGTCGGTCTCCAGCGGCGTCAGCAGACCACCGACGTCGCCTCCGCGGCCGGCCTTTTCGCCGATCTCCCGCAGCCGGCGGGCCAGCCCGGCCTGAGATCCCGCGGCCTGCTGCTGGCGAACTCCGGGCGGCTCCAGGCCGATCTGATCCCGGATTCGCTCCAGCTGGGCCCGCAGATCGCGCAACCGCGTGGTCGTCTCCAGCGCCGACAGATCCAGGCCCAGCCGGACCCGGAGCTGACCCACCAGGGCATCGGACAAGCGGCACGCCTCCGGCAGGGACACGGCCAGACCGCTGCCGTCGAAAGCCGCGTCCAGCCGACCCCAGATCAGGCTGGACAGCTGCTGGAGTTCGCGCACCCCGACCCGGCCCGAGTCCCAGACGCCAAGCAGCTGCTCACAGCGGTCGGAGACCGACTTCCACAACACCATCGACAACGCGATGTCGGCGGTGGCCGAGGCGCCGGTGGGGGAGCCGAGCGCCGCACGGTCGAGTTCGTCGAGTTCTGCGCGCCGGGCGTCCCGCCAGCGACTCAGTCCGTCGAGATAGGCCAGCAACGCCCCCGGCTCGGCCGCGACTCCCATCCGACCCGGTGCGTCCGGAGCATGGGCCGGGACCGGGGTCACCGGGTCCTGCCGTAAACGGCCTTGGGCGGAGCGGGGGCCGGGCCCAGCGCCTCAGCCAGCCACCGGTTGTAGATCCGCCTCCACTGCCCGTCGCTTCGCATCTTCGCCAACACCCCGTTGGCGTAGCGCACCAGGTCCACGTCGTCGCGGTTGAATCCCAGCCCGTACGGCTCGGCGGTGAAGGCCTTCTGCTCAGGAACCACCGCGTACGGGTCTTGGGCCGCCAAACCGGCCAGCACGGTGTCGTCACCGGTGATGGCGTCGACCTCGCCGTTCTGGAACAGCACCAGGCAGCCGGTGTGGTTGTCCGAGCCGACCGCAATGGCCTCCGGCTGCAGCTTCTTCAGGTTCGTCATGCTGGACGTGGCCTTGGGGGCGCACACCCGCTGGCCGGCGAGATCGGCCAGGGTCGTGTCTTTGGAACCCCGACGAACCAAAATCTTTTGACCTGATCGGTAGTACTCGCTGGAGAACGCCACCTCGCTCCACCGCTCGCAGTTGATCGTCATGTTCCGGGCGACCATGTCGACGTCGCCGGCTTGAAGGCTGGGAATCCGCTGGGCGGCCGTGATCACTTTGAGCTCGTAGGCGTTCTCGTCTCCCAGGATCGCCTTGGCCATGGCTTTGACCAGGTCGATGTCGAAGCCCTCGATCTTGCCGCTGAACGGGTTCCGCGAACCGAGCAGGTAGGTGTCGGCCGACACGCCCGCGATGATCCGGCCGCGGTCTTTGATCCGTTTCACCGCGGGGCCGGCAGTGTCACTGGGCCGGTAGGAGGCCAGCGCGTCGTCGCACTCGACCGGCGGCACCGGTGGAGGGCCCGTGCTGGGAGTCGACTCCGGGACGGTCGGACTCGGCAGTGGCGTCGGGGCGTAGGCGGTGAGGCCGCACCCCGCCAGTACGCCGATCAGCAGGGTGACCAGCAGTGCCTCGGCGACGCGGGTGTGCCGCTGTGCGGCGCGCCGCAGACGGCTTCTCATCGGTACTCCTTCAGCCGCTGGCCGACCCCGCGGGGCGCGAGAACGGCCATCACGATGCCTGCCACGACACTGACCAGGGCTCCGGCGACCAGCCAGGGGATGGTGTTGCCCAGTCCTTCGGTGGTCGCACTGCTGGCCGAGCTGACCAGGCCCGCCGTGGTCTCGTCGAAGGAGTTGAAGGTCTCGTTGGACGTCGTGGTCGCGAGCTCAACGGCCTTGTCCCACTGGCCTCCGTCGTCCAGGTCACGGATCTGGGTGTGGACATCGACGTAGGGCTGCCATGAGGAGGATTTCAGATCACGGAACCGGCCGATGCTGGTCTCCACGTCGGCGGCCGAGATCTGCCACGCTTCCTCGAAAGCGCCTCCGCTGCCGCGCGCGATCAAGGTCAGGCTCTCGTTGGACTTGGCGTCGTTTCCGTCGATCCGGGCCGTCGCGGCGGCGCGCACGTCGGCGAAGCTGCCGGTACGAATGTTCCCCACGGTCGCGGCGGTCCACCCCAGTGCGACCAGACTTGCGATCAGGGTCAGCGCGCCCACAGTGGTCGCGAGCACGAGTCCGACGTTGAACCGCCGCTTGAATCGACGGGCGAGCCAGATCTGGACCCAAACCAACCCGCCCAGCAACAGCAACCCGACGACCGCGAACATCCAGGCAATCTTGGCGTTCATCTGGCTGGCCGCCCGTTCGGCGTTGGCCTGGACCAGGTTGTCCAAGATCGGCAACGCGTCGGCTCGCAGTCCACCACTGGCCGTCCGCAGATATTGGGCGCCGACTGGAAACCCCTGCCGGTTGTTGGCTCGAGCCAGGTCGATGTTCTCGGTGTAGGCGAGCAACTCGGTGTTGAGGGCCGACAGCGCCGCCTGGTCGGCCGGCTCGGCGTCCGAAGCCGCCGCGATGAGCCGGGACGACTCGGTGACCGCCCCATCGTAGGCGGAGCGTTGCTCAGCGGGTTCGAGCCCGCCGACCAGGAACGCGTTGGTGGCGTTGGCGTCCGCCCGCAGCAGGTTGGTCTGAATCTCCTGGACCCTGATCAGCTGGGCAGAGGAGGCCTCGGCCCGCTGCAGCGACGAGGTGAGCAGCACGAAGGTGGCCAGCCCGGTTAAGCCGAACGCGATTCCGGCCACGATCACCGCCGTGGTGAGACGGCGGAGCTGCCGGGGGGTGTCGCTCCGATTCGCGCTCGGGACTGCGGCGACCGGCAGCGGCGAGGGGGTGACCGTGGCCATGGTCTGGCCGGCTGCCGGAGAGGCAGACGTGGTCACCTGTGCTGCGGCCGAGGAGGACGATCGACTCACGGGGTGTCCTCCTCGACGGGGTCGGTGCCTTCGGTCTGGTCGGTGGGAGGCGGCTCGTGGGCCTCCTCGGTGTCGTCGAGGTCGACGGCCAGCAGCTCGCGAAGCTGCTCCACCGTCGGCTCCTCGACGTCGCGAAGTCGCCAAGCATGCCGGCCGACGGCACCCTCCAGCAGGTTGCGGGCGAACCTGCCGTTGCCGAAGGACGGTCCGCGTGGGGTCGCGGCCACGATGGTGCGGAAGCGGGTCTGGGTCGCGGCCGGCACGTCGTAGTCGGCCGAGGTCGCCAGTCGCAGGAAGATGGCCAGCAGCTCGGCGTCGGTGTAGTCCTCGAACTCGATCGTGGTCCGGAACCGGCTGGCCAGCCCGTGATTCTGGGCGATGAACAGCACCATCGGGTCGGGGTACCCGGCCACGATCAGCACCAGGTCACTACGCCGATCCTCCATCTCCTTGACCAGGGTGTCGACGGCTTCGCTGCCGTACTGGTCGCCGCCCAGGCTGTACGCCTCGTCGATGAACAGCACGCCGCCGGCGGCGCTGGCCACGACGTCAGCGGTTTTCATAGCGGTCTGTCCGAGGTAGCCCGCCACCAGCTCGGAGCGGTCGACCTCGACCAGCTGTCCCTTCGTCAGCAGTCCCAGCGCTCGGTAAATACCGCCGACCAGGCGCGCCACCGTGGTCTTGCCGGTGCCGGGATTGCCGACGAAGACCAGGTGCCGGGTGATGGTCGCCGGGCGCAGCCCAGCCCGGGTACGGAGCCCTTCCACTCGCAGCAGGGCAACCTGGCGATGGATCTCGGCCTTGACCTCGGTCAGGCCGACCAGGGCGTCGAGCTCGGCGAGGAGCTCGGTCAGTGACTTCTCCGGCTCGGGTTCGGCAACGGCGGCGTCCGCCGGCGCCGGAGCGCTGGCCGTGGCCTCCGGCGAATCGGCGACTCGGGTTGCCGAGCCGTCAACGCTGGTCGCCCTCGACTCGCTGGGATCGGTCGGCTCAGCCGGCTCAGTCGGCTCAGTCGTACGACCGACGCTGCCGACGCCGGAGAACCGGCCTGGCGCGTTCGGGTCGAGGTGCCCGAGGTCGAACCAGTCGTTGGCCCGCGGATCCGCCGCGGTGATGCCCTCGGTCGCAGCACGACTGCGGGCGATCTTGTCGAAGGCGGCGGACAATGCGTCCAAGGCTTGGTTGCCCCAGGCGCGGAGATCGGTCGTGGTCGGTCGGTGCTCACTCACGGCAGGTCCAGACTGCTGCGGGGGGTGTCCGTCGGCGGGCTCACCATGGGTGGTGTCATCGGGGCGGCTCCAGGCTGGCCGAACTTCTCGGTCAGGAATCGCCCGTGCGCGACCAGAGCGGCCGCGTCGACCCGGACCACCGCGTCGAAGATCTTGTCCATCGTCGCGCTCAGCAGATCGAGCTGGTCGATCAACAGCATCAGCGAGGACTTGCCGTTCTCGATCGGTCGGGAGTCGGCCCACTGCCGGGGCAGCCGGAGGTAGCCGTTGATCGCCTCCGGCAGGTAGTCGGTCGCGGTGGCCATCACCGAGTAGGCCTGGGGGCTGCCCAGGCCGAGGTTGCGCAGCCGCGGCATGGTCTGCCGCACCGTTGAGACGATCCGCTTCACCCGGGACTGCACCGGTGCCGGCACCACCCCACCGGCGACCATCGCCTCGACTTGGTCGAGGGCATTCATGATGTCGCCCTCAGTAGGCGCCGGCGGCGCCGTCGGAGTGGTGACGGCCTCCGGCTCGAGTCGGCCGGCGACCTTGGCCACCCATTCCTTAAACCCCATGGTCAGGCCTTCAGCCCCATCGGTCGGTCTGCTCCATCGCTCAGTCGGTCGGCTCACTCGCTCGATCAAGGTCAGCGCAGACCGCCAGGACCGCCACCCTCGATGTCCAACGCGCCGGAAGCGAGCCGGGCGTCAGAATTCGCCACCCGATCCAGATACTCCCGGGACTTGGTGACCTCGGACTCCAACGTGGTGATCGTGGTCGACATCGACTCCAGGGCCTGAAGCTTGAAGGAGTCGATGGAGTCCATGGTGGCGTAGATGTTGGCGAAGGCGGCCTGCAGCTGGGGGAGCCCGATGGTGGCAGAGGCCGCCTGCTGTTGGATCTGCGCCGAGTTGTCGCGCATCATCTCCGAGGTCCGCTGGATCAGATCCGAGGTGGTGGTGTTCAAGGCGGTGATCTGGTCGAGCACCAGCTTCTGGTTGCCGAGCGCCTGGGCCACGATCACCGCCGTGCGGAGGGCAGAGACGGTCGTGGTGGAGGCGCGGTCGACACCCTTGATCAACTCGATGTTGTTCTTGATGATGATGTCGATGGCCAGATAGCTCTGGATGGAGACCGCGAGCTGGGTGAGGAGGTCCTGGTGCTTCTGCCGGACGTAGAACAGCACGTCCTGACTGAGCGCTTTGGCCCGGTCCGGGTCCGACAGCTCGAGCGCGGTGATCTGCTCACTCAGGCGGGTATCCAGTCGCTCGGCGACGTAGACGTACTGGTTCAGCCGGCCCATCGTCGCCCACAGGTTCTGCTTCTCCATGTTGAGGGCCGCGTTGTCCTTGGCCAGCTCGTCCTGACCGTTGCGCAGACTGTGCAGAATTCCGTTGAGTTGGGTCTGGGCGTCTTGATACTTGCGGAAGTAGTCGACGACCTTGTCTCCGAACGGCAGGAAACCGAGCAGCTTGCGGGAGCCGGTGGCTTGACTCGGATCGAGGTCCTCGACCGTACGACGAAGCTCCAGCAACGTGGTACCGACCTTGGAGCCTTCGGCGATGCCGCCCTCTTTGAGCGCCTTGACCGGGGTGTTGAGCAGCCGGTTCGAGGTCTCGGCGGCGCGGCGGATGTCCTGATCGCCCATGGTGCGCACGTTGGCTGCTTGAGCGGCGAACTCCGGTGACCTGGTCGGGGCGTGGGTGAGAGCGTCCAGGAAGCCGTCGGCTCGGGCGTCCAGGGCCGGCACCTGGGTCGCCTCGACCTGGGGGGCGATGGTCGGAGCCTGAGTGGCTGCGACCTGTTTCGGCGGCTCGGGGGCGGTCAGGGTGAGCGACTCGACTGAGTCCGGCGGAGTCAGGGGCGACGGTGCGGCCGCAGCGGCGGCATCGGTCATGAGCGGAGCCTCTCGGAGTGAGGAGCGATTCTAGGCGGGGCTGGCGGGGTCAATCTACTCGGCTGGGGGCGCAGCCGGACCCGTTCTCGCCGTCCAGCAGTCGCCGAAGTGGGTTCGGCGCCGCTCGGAGACCGGTCTGAAGCCTTGACTATTCGACCGTAGTCACAGATAAACTGGCCAGTCGCGATGACAG
>JAKDLH010000152.1 GCA_030452945.1 Microlunatus sp.
CCACGGTCGGGGTCATCGTCGCGATGGACACCTTCGGCCCGGTCTCCGACAACGCGCAGGGCATCGCGGAGATGTCTGGCGACGTGGACGGGGAGGGCGCGCAGATCCTCACCGAACTCGACGCGGTCGGCAACACCACCAAGGCGATCACCAAGGGCATCGCGATCGCCACCGCCGTGCTCGCGGCGACCGCCCTGTTCGGGTCCTACACCGACGCCATCCGCGGCGTCTTGGCCGAACGCTACGCCGGCTTCGAGGTCCAGTCCGTGGTCTTCGCTCCGCCGACGTTGGTCGGGCTGATCCTCGGTGCCGCGGTGGTGTTCTTGTTCTCCGGGCTGGCCATCAACGCCGTCGGCCGCGCGGCGGGCGCCGTGGTGTACGAGGTACGCCGGCAGTTCCGCGACATTCCCGGGATCATGGAGGGCACCGGCAAGCCCGAGTACGGCCGGGTGGTCGACATCTGCACCCGCGACTCGCTGCGTGAACTGGCTACTCCAGGGCTGCTGGCCCTGATGGCTCCCATCGCGGTCGGATTCGGGCTGGGTGCACCCGCGCTGGCCGGCTACCTGGCTGGGGCGATCGCCGCCGGCACCCTGATGGCGGTGTTCCTGGCCAACTCCGGTGGTGCTTGGGATAACGCCAAGAAGTTGGTGGAGGACGGTCAGCACGGCGGCAAGGGATCCTTGGCGCATGAGGCGACCATCACCGGTGACACTGTGGGCGACCCGTTCAAGGACACCGCCGGTCCGGCCATCAACCCGCTGATCAAGGTGATGAACCTGGTGGCGGTGCTGATCGCGCCCGCCGTGGTGGCTCTGTCGCCGTTGAGCAGCGCCCCGTCCGCGGCGCGCTACCTGATCGCGCTGGCCGCGCTGGCGATCGTCGTGGTCGCGGTGGTCATCAGCACCAAGCGTCACGTCGGAATCCCCGAGGACGACGGGTCCGACGGCGGCGGCAGCCCGGCTGTCAGCGCTGGCCCCGACCTGGCTCAGGCGGATGCCTCCGAGCAGCAGGAGCGGGCCCGGCGCGCCAAAACGCCTGAGAGTCGCGGCTGACGACCTTGATCAGGTGAACGCTGCTGGCGGGCTGGACGCTGACGTCCTCGCCGATCTCCGGGCGATGCTGCGCGCAGCGGACTACACCGTGGACGCCGTCGTCGAGGCAATGGGACTTCAGGCTCATGACGCGCTAGCCCGCAACAGCACCGTTCCGGCGGAGCGAGCACTGAGAGACCGGCACGATCCGCTGGCCACGCTGATCCGGTTGTGGCCGCTGCAGCGGCCCGTCGCTCGTAGCGCCCTCGAGACGGCCCTGCCCGGTCTGGTCGAGCCGCTCCTGGCGTCCGGAACCCTGACCGTGGCCGGGACCACGGTGTCGGCGGCGGTGGATCTGCGGCCGTACGCCGCCGACGACCAGACCTACTGGGTGTTTTCCGATCTCACTCCGGGTTTGGACACGCGCACGGAGCCGATGCGACCCGACTTCGTGCTCGGTCTGTCGTCGGCCTCCACCACGCTGGCCCAACTGACCGTCCGCGACGAGGTGGCGACCGCGCTGGACCTCGGCACGGGCTGTGGAGTGCAGACCCTGCACCTGTCCGGGCACGCGACCTCGATCACGGCGACCGACGTGAATTCGCGCGCGCTCGACCTGGCCGCGCGCACCCTGACCCTCAACGGGGTCGCCGCCGAGCTGCTCGACGGCAGCCTCTTCGAGCCGGTCCGCGGACGCCGGTTCGACCTGATCACCAGCAATCCGCCGTACGTGATGTCTCCACCCCGCAGCGGTCAGGCACGACTGGCCTACCGGGAGACCGGCCATGTCTCCGATCGGCTGATGGAGCATCTGGTCCGCTACGCCGGTGACCACCTGACCGCCGGCGGGACCTGTCAGGTGCTCGGCAACTGGGCGCATCCGGCGGATCGAGGCTGGGACGAGCGGCTCGCGGACTGGATCGTCGACTCCGGCCTGGATGCGCACGTGGTCCAGCGGGAGGTGCTGGACGTGTCGACGTACGTGGAGCTTTGGCTGACCGACGCCGGCCTGGCCGGCACGCCGCAGTATCGGCCGCGGTACGCGGAGTGGCTCGACTACTTCGCCGGCCTGGGGATCGAGGCCGTCGGGATGGGGTGGCTGATGCTCACGCGGGCCGGACGCGACCAGCCGTGGGTGCGGATCGAGGACTGGCCGTACGCCGTCGAGCAGCCGATCGCTCCCGCCTTCGCCGCCGAAGAGTCGTGGGTGACGGCCTCCCGGGCGAGCGAGGCGGACCTGCTCGGCCGGGCCTGGACCCTGGCTGCCGACGTGGTCGAGCACTCCAGCGGACAACCGGGCGCGCCGGCCCCCCAGCCCATCGTCTTCCGACGCCAACGCGGGTTACCGCGGGCGGTCGAAGCCGACACGGCGCTGGCCGGCGTGCTGGGGGCCTGCGACGGTGACCTGGCCCTGGGCGCCATCATCGACGCTCTGGCCGGTCTCCTGGGTCTCGACGCCGCCGCACTCCGGGCCGACGTCACCCCGGGGGTCCGGACCCTGATCGCCGACGGCTGGTTCGACTGACCTTCCCCACGCCGCCCGGGTTCGAGCTCGCGGAGTGGAGTGGGAGCCGGCTGGGTGTGGCCTGTAACCTCGGCGTTCGTGGTCGCGAGCGGCGTCCAGCCTGCGAGGGCCGTCGTAGAGTGGCGGTCCAGCGGGACTGGTGCGCGAACCCCACTAAGTGACGACGACTATCTCCAGCACGAGCAGTAGAAGAGGACAGCGTGGCGACGACAACGGGCAGCCGGCGACTGGTGATCGTCGAGTCGCCGACCAAGGCAACAAAGATCGCCAGCTTCCTGGGCGACGGCTACGTCGTCGAGTCCAGCCGCGGGCACGTGCGAGATCTGCCGACCGGAGCGGCGGAGGTGCCAGCCAAATACAAGGGCGAGAAGTGGGCGCGCACCGGGGTCGACGTCGACCACGACTTCGAACCGCTCTACGTCGTCAACCCCGACAAGCGCTCCACGCTGCGCTCCTTGAAGGATGCGCTGTCTGGAGCCGACGAGCTGCTGCTGGCCACCGACGGTGACCGGGAGGGTGAGGCCATCGCCTGGCACCTGCTGCAGGAGCTGAAACCGAAGGTCCCGGCCCGGCGGATGGTGTTCCACGAGATCACTCAACAGGCGATCGCGGAGGCGGTGAACAATCCGCGCGATCTCGACGTGGATCTGGTCGACGCGCAGGAAACCCGCCGGATCCTCGACCGGCTCTACGGCTACGAGGTCTCACCGGTGCTGTGGAAGAAGGTCATGCCGCGACTCTCGGCGGGCCGGGTGCAGTCGGTGGCGACCCGTCTGGTGGTCGATCGGGAGCGCGAGCGGATAGCCTTCCGCAGCGCCTCCTACTGGGACATCGACGCCACCCTCGACGCCGGGTCTGAGGCCGAGCCGCCGCTGTTCGCCTCGCGGCTGGTCGCCGTCGGTGATCAGAAAGTCGCCCGTGGCCGCGACTTCGACTCCCGGGGATCGCTGCAGAGCAAGGGCGACGAGCAACTCGTCCACCTGGACGAGCCCGCCGCGACCGCCCTGGCCGAGGCCCTGCGCGACGCCGAGTTCGCGGTGACCAGCATCGAGTCGAAGAAGATCACTCGTCGCCCGTCGGCACCGTTCCGGACGACGACGATGCAGCAAGAAGCCGGCCGCAAGCTCGGTTTCACCGCCCAGCGGGCGATGTCGGTGGCTCAGTCGCTGTACGAGGACGGGCACATCACCTACATGCGAACGGATTCGGTGCAGCTGTCCAACACCGCGCTCGCCGCTGCTCGGACCCAGGTGCGCCAGCTGTTCGGGCAGCAGTACCTGCCCAGCTCCCCACGGGTCTACACCTCCAAGGTCAAGAACGCCCAGGAGGCGCACGAGGCCATCAGACCGGCCGGGGAGACCTTCCGGACGCCGGCCCAGACGGGATTGCGCGGTGACGAGTTCCGGCTGTACGAGCTGATCTGGATGCGGACGATCGCCTCGCAGATGGCCGACGCGAAGGGCGAGCAGGTCACGATCAAGATCAACGCCCGGCCGGCCGTCGAGACCGGTCAGCCGAATTGTGGTTTCACCTCCACCGGCACCACGATCACCTTCCCCGGTTTCATGAAGGCGTACGTGGAGTCGACCGACGAGGTCGCCGACGCAGACGACGCGCAGCGCCGAATCCCGCAGCTGAGTGAAGGTCAGTTGCTGCGGCCGGAGGAGGTCATCGCGTCGGGCCACGAGACCCGGCCACCGGCTCGCTACACCGAACCGTCCCTGGTGGCCAAGCTGGAGGAGCTGGAGATTGGCCGGCCGTCCACGTACGCGTCGATCATCCGCACCATCACCAGCCGGGACTACGTGTTCAAGAAGGGATCGGCGCTGGTTCCGACCTGGCTCGCGTTCGCGGTGACCCGGCTGCTGACCGAGCACTTCCCGAAACTGGTGGACTACGCGTTCACCGCCAAGATGGAGGACGTGCTCGACCTGATCGCCGACGGGCGGGCGCAGCGATTGGCCGTGCTCACCGACTTCTACTTCGGCAACTCCGCTGCCGACAGCGCTGGTGATCGAGAGGGTCTGCAGCGGCTGGTCTCCGAGCTCGGCGACATCGACGCCCGCAAACTGTCCACCTTCCCCCTCGGCGACCTGGAGTCCGATCCCGACGGGGCCGGAATCGCGGTTCGAGTGGGGCGTTACGGCACCTACGTCGAGGACACCGAGGATCGCCGCGCCAATGTCGCCGATGATCTCCCCCCGGACGAGCTGACGGTTGATCTCGCTCGCGAGCTGCTGTCCAAGCCGTTGGGTGAGGAACGCGAGCTGGGAATCGATCCAGAGACTCACCGACCCGTCGTCGCCCGGAACGGACGTTTCGGCCCCTACGTGACCGAGGTGCTCGACGAGGACGCCCCGAAGACCGCCAAGCCTCGCACCGGTTCGCTGTTCCGCTCCATGACGATCGAGAGCGTCACCCTGGAGCAGGCGCTCCGACTGCTGAATCTGCCCCGGGTGGTGGGGATGGACGGCGACGGCGCAGAGATCACGGCCCAGAACGGTCGCTACGGTCCGTACCTGAAGAAGGGTTCGGATTCGCGCTCGCTGGAGACCGAAGACCAGATCTTCGATCTCACCCTGGACGAAGCGAAGACGATCTTCGCCCAGCCCAAGCAGCGAGGGAGAGCAGCGGCCAAGCCGCCGTTGAAGGAACTCGGCGATGACCCGGTCAGTGGCCGACCCATGATCATCAAGGACGGCCGCTTCGGACCGTACGTCACCGACGGCGAGATCAACGCCACCCTGCGGCGCGGTGACGAGATCGAGGCGGTCACGCCCGAGCGGGGTGCGGAGCTGCTGGCCGAGAAGCGGGCCAAGGGACCCACGCCCAGGAAGCGCGCGGCCAAGAAGGCGCCCGCGAAGAGGGCGCCGGCCAAAAAGACCACGGCGAGAAAGACACCGGCGAAGAAGACGACGGCGAAGAATGCGCCCGCGAAGAAGGCAGCGTCCACGTCGTAGCATCGCCTCACGATCGGGCGGAAGGGTGGCGTGGGTGAGCAAGCGCAAGAAGCGAGGTGCTGAACCCGCCAGGAGATCGGAGTCAGCCCCTGGCCTGCCCCCGGCCAGCGCCACCGCTGCGATCTTGACCACGACGCCCGGGTCCGGCGCCACCTCGCGTGGGCCAACCAGACAGCGCCTGTACGACCTGCCCTACAGCGCTCAAGTTCCCAGCCCCGTGCGCCCGGAACTCGGCCTAGCGTCCCTGGTCGCGCGGGCCGGTCACAACGCTGGTTACAGCATCGATCTCACCCTGCTGGATGCCGCTGACCACCGCTTGATCCGGACGGGCGTTCTTTTGGCCCACCGCGTCCTCGACGGCCAGGGAGAGTGGTATCTCGGTGCCCCCGACTGGGCTCCGCTGCTGCCGGAGGAGCGGATCGTGCCGATGCGCCAGGCGGACCTGCCGGCCGATCTCGCTGAGCTGGTGCGACCGTTCCGCCGCGGCGCGCTGCTGACCCCGGTCGCGGCGCTGCATTGTGAGCGGCGCGAGTTCGCGCTCCGCGACGCCTCCGCCCAGATCGTGGCCCTGCTGCGTGACGACAAGGTCACCGTACGGCGGAACGGATTGACGACCGCCCGCTATCGCGAGGTAATCCTCACCCCGAGCGGCTCGGGCCTTGACCAGAAGCAGACGGAGTGGCTGAGCCAGTGCTTTGGCCATGCCGGAGCGACCGAGCTGGAGCGGCTGCCCCGGCTCGTGCGGCGGCTGGGTGCACCGGCAACCGGACCGTCCGATCTGCCGGGCCCCGGCCCGCTTCTCGGCGGCACGTTCGGCCAGTACCTGACCCAGGTGATCGGCGGTGGGGCCCGCGACTTGATCCGAGAGGATCTCGCGCTCATCAATGGCCTCAGCGGAGCGGAGACCCGTCTGGTCGAGACCGGATTCCGACTGCGGACCCAAATAGACGGACTCCGAGATGTTTTCGACCGTGAGTGGGTCGAGGACGTCATCGAGGATCTGGACTGGCTTACCAGTCCGCCAACGACTGGTGGTTACCGTGCCCGCCTGCATTCTCAGCGGTATCTCGCCCTGCTCGATCGCCTGATCGCCGCGGCCCGGGCGCCCAAGACCAGCGTGAACGCCGCCGATCCCGCGGGCACGACGATCGACACGCTCTATCGCTCCGCTCTGACCCGATTTACCAGCGCGGCCAACCGACTGGGCAGTGGGGGGGCCCTCACGTTGTGGAGCGGTGCGTCGGCGGCGGCGCAGGATCTCTCCCGGATTGGGGCGGTCCGCGCAGTCGTGCGCCCGACGGAGACCGCGGCGGATCAGCAGCGTCTGGCCCCCGCGCTGGAGTTGCTGGCGCAGGTTCAGCGGGCCAATCGCCGGGCGGAGTCCATCCGGGAGTCGATCGAGCAGCTTTCCCCGCAGGACGCTTTCGATGCGGGCCGCCAGTTCGAATCCGACGCCACGACGTCGGAGGCCGTGCGGTCCAAGTTCGTGTCCCGCTGGCCCAAGATCCGCAAGAAGCTCGGCTGAGGATGCGAACCGAGTCCGGGCTCTTCATCGTCTTCGAGGGCGGCGATGCCGTCGGCAAGAGCACTCAGGTCCGCTGCCTGGTCGACTGGCTCACCGCGCAAGGGATACCGACCGTGCAGACCTTCGAGCCCGGTGACACCAGCGTCGGAGCGATCATTCGCCGAGCGGTCCTCGATCCGGCCACCAGAAGCCTGTCGGCCCGGACTGAAGCGCTGCTCTACGCCGCCGACAAAGCTCAGCACGTCGCCGAGGTTGTCCGGCCTGCGCTGGCCGCCGGATCGGTGGTGGTCTGCGACCGGTACGTCGACTCGATGCTGGCCTACCAGGGCGCCGGGCGGGTGCTGGCGCTGGAGGAGGTCGAGCGGATCGCGCGTTGGGCCACCGACGACCTCCGCCCGCATTTGACGGTCGTCCTCGATCTCGACCCCCAGCAAGCGGTCGCCGGCAAGTTGGGCAAGGATCGGCTTGAGTCCGCCGGCGATGACCTGCACGCTCGGGCGCGGGCCTTCTTCGTGGCGTTGGCCGAGGCCGACACGGAGCATTATCTGGTGCTGCCAGCTCGGTTGCCGATCGCCGAGATCGCCCGCCGGATCCGCGAGAGGGTCAAACTGCTGCTCTGAACGAATCGCGGGGCCCGAGATCACGGTCGGTGGCGGGCAGCGGAACTGGTGATCTCTGCGATGTCGATCTCGGGGTAGCCGGGGGTGGTTTGGGTCGGGTGG
>JAKDLH010000153.1 GCA_030452945.1 Microlunatus sp.
GCCGATGAGTCAACGACTCAAACTACGCGGGCATCTTGACATGAGTCATCAGGCCCGCGGCTCGATCCGCAGCGGATCGTCAGCTCCCCGCTCCATAGGTGCCCGCGTCCGGTAGAACCGTCTTGTAGTTGGTCATCCAACCGGTGAGGCCGGCCTGGCGGTAGAGACGGTGAGCGAGTCGTTCCGCCGCCGACCATGGTTCCGCGCGTGAATCGAGGAGCACCCTCCGGCGATCCTCATGACCTCGTCGGTGCGGGGTGAGGTCCAGCGCCGATCTCATGCTGTCGAGCGAAACCTCAGGCCGGCGCAGCCGCGCGGCCGCAGACCACCGCCGAGGGATCCCAACAACCGACCGATGCGACTCGGGTGGCGAGTTCGGTCCTCCGGTCGGCGTCGACGTAGACACCCGGCAGGAGCCGGGCCAGCCAGCCGGTCTCGGTCGCCTGCGCCAACGCGTTGCGCAACTCGCGGTGTTCGCGCGCGAGGATCACCGGATGATCGGTCAGCAGCTGCTCGATCAGGACGTCGCTTCTCAGGCCTGGATTCTGTGGAGTTCGCCGGCGAATCGACCGGAGCGAGCGCGGAGCTGTGGACACAGCTCGGTGCCGCTGGCCATCTGTGGACGCACGCCACCATGACAAAGGTGCGGCTCAGGAGCGCGGCCGGCCAGGTCATCGCCATAGCCTGTCGATCACCGCGCTGGCGCCGAAGGCGACGGCCAGGAACAGCGTGCAGCGACCCAGCAGCACCGCTGCTGAGAACAACCAAACCGACATCTTGGTGGCCGGGATGATGAACTGGACGGCGAACAGCGGAGGCAGCCCGGTCGCTGCGGACAGGTAGACGATCGCGGCCCCCCAGCGGCTGTGCCCGAGCACCCGCAGCAGTTTCGCCGACCACTGCCGGAAGGCGAATCTGATCCGCCCGGGCGGCTTGCCGCCTTCCGCCTTGCTGGCCCGCGCCTTCAGCCTGTCGACGTGCTTGGCCAGGAACGGCAGCCGGGTTCCGTGCCGGAGCGCGAGCACGATCGCGGTCTTGCCGATGGTCTGACCGACCGCGACCCCGAGCGCGACGGTCACCTTTGCCGTCGGACCGAGCGTCTGGGCGGCCACGATGTAGACCTCGGAGTTGAAGATTGGCACGAACGAGGACAGCAGACCGTAGCCGAGCGAGGCGAAGAACTCGGTGAGCAGGCGCCAGGTCATCCATGCCACATGCACCGGTCGTTCAGCAGATGTCGGCGTACGCAGCGGCCAGCAGCGCCGGTTCGGGGCCGGCCAGGACCGCTGGACGAGCCAGGCCGTGCAGCACCACGAACCGCAGCGTCGAGCCCCGCGTCTTCTTGTCCACCGCCATCGCGGCGAGCAAGTCGGCGTAGGCGTCGGCTCGGTACGTGGTCGGCAGCCCCACACTGGCCAGGGTGGCGACGTGCCGATCGGCGAGCTCGGCGTCGATCAGCCCGGCCCGGCGGGCCAGCCCAGCGACGAACGCCATGCCGACGCTGATCGCCTCTCCGTGGCGCCAGTGGTAGTGCTCGTGGCGCTCGATGGCGTGGCCCAGGGTGTGGCCGTAGTTGAGGGCCTCCCGGCCGACCTGCTGCCCGACCGAGGTGCGCTCACGCAGGTCAGCGGCCACCACAGTCGCCTTCACCGCCACCGCCCGCCGGACTAGTTCAGGCAGCACCGGGCCGCGCCTGTCCTGAGCGGCTCCTGGATCGGCCTCGACCAGGGTGAGGATCTCGGGATCGGCGATGAAGCCGCACTTGATTACCTCGGCCATCCCCGACCGCAGCTCGGCGGTGGGCAGACTCATCAGCAGGTCGAGATCGCAGAGCACCCCGGCGGGCTCGTGGAAAGCGCCGACCAGGTTCTTGCCTTCCGGGGTGTTGATTCCGGTCTTGCCCCCCACGGCGGCGTCGACCATGCCCAGCAGCGAGGTCGGTACGGTGACCAGCCGGACCCCGCGCAGCCAGGTCGCGGCCACGAACCCGGCGAGATCGGTGGTGGCGCCGCCACCAAGACCGACGACAGCGTCGGAGCGGGTGAACCCGGCCGTGCCGAGGACCGACCAGCAGCGGGCGGTGACCTGAGCGGTCTTGGCGCTCTCCGAATCCGGCACGTCGATCCGCAGCGGCTCGAATCCCGCGCTGGCCAGGGCGCCGACGACCCGCTCCGCGGCCGCGATCAGGGTCGGTGGGTGCAGCACCGCGACCCGGCGGGCGGCCTCGCCGACCAGCGCGGGAATACGGTCGTGCAGGTCGTGGCCGATCACCACTTCGTACGGGTGCTCGGCGGCGACCCGGACGATCTCGATCTCGGTCACTTCAGCGCTTCCAGCACGTGGGTGACCACCTGTTCGGCGTCGAACTGGTCGGTGTTGACCTCGACGGTGGCGACCTCGGCGTAGAGCGGGGTGCGCTGGGCCAGCAGCCGGATCAGTTGTCCGCGGACGTTGCCCAGCAGCAACGGTCGAGCGGCGTTGAGCCCGACCCGGTCCGCCGCGGTGGCGGCGGAGACCCGCAGCCACACCACCCGATGGCCGGCGAGTGCCTCCCGGATCGCGGTCGAGGTGACTGCTCCGCCGCCGAGCGAGACGACCGCGGTTCGATCCAGGTGACCCAGCGTGACGTCTTGCTCCAAGGCGCGGAAGGCGGGCTCACCGTCGTCGATGAAGATCTCGGCGATCGGCTTGCCGGCCCGGTTCTCGATCACGGTGTCGATGTCGATGAACTCGTAGTCGAGCTGGTCGGCCAGCAGCCGGCCCACCGTCGACTTGCCCGATCCCGGGGCGCCGACCAGCACGATGAGCTTGCCCGCAGACGCCCCGGTCACCGACTCACCTGGAGCCCGCGCTGCGCCACATCGGCCAGATAGGCCCGGTGGTTGCGACCGGTCTCGGCCACCGAGTCGCCGCCGAACTTCTCCAGCGATGCATCAGCCAGTACCAGCGCGACCATCGCCTCCGCGACCACGCCGGCGGCGGGCACGGCACACACGTCGGAGCGCTGGTGGTGGGCCACCGCACCCGCACCGGTGCGGGTGTCGACGGTGCGCAGGGCCCGGGGCACGGTGGCGATGGGCTTCATCGCGGCCCGCACCCGCAGCACCTCACCGGTGCTCATGCCGCCCTCGGTGCCGCCGGACCGGTGCGAGACGCGGGCGATGCCGGTGCTGCTCCCCGGCACGATCTCGTCGTGGGCCAGGCTGCCGCGGGTTCGGGCCAGCGTGAATCCATCTCCCATCTCGACGCCCTTGATCGCCTGGATGCCCATCAAGGCGCCGGCCAGTTGCGAGTCGAGCCGACGATCCCAGTGCACGTGCGAGCCGAGCCCGGGCGGCAGACCCCAGACCACGACCTCGACCACCCCGCCCAGCGTGTCACCTTCGGACTGGGCGGTCTCCACCTCGGTGACCATGGCGGCCGAGGTCTCCGGGTCGAAGCAGCGCACCGGATCGTCGTCGATGTCGGCGAGATCGTCGACAGTGGGCAGTGCGCTGCCGGCGGGAGCGGCCACCGTGCCGAGTTCGACCACGTGGCTGAGCAGGGTGATCCCGTACGCCTGACGCAAGAAGTTGCTGGCCACCCGGCCCAACGCTACCCGGGCCGCGGTCTCCCGGGCGCTGGCCCGCTCCAAGATGGGCCGGGCCTCGTCGAAGTCGTACTTCTGCATTCCGACCAGGTCGGCGTGGCCGGGCCGGGGCCGAGTCAGCGGAGTGTTCCGCGCTCGACCTTCCAGGGCAGTGGGGTCGACGGGGTCGGCCGACATCACCGTCTCCCACTTGGGCCATTCGGTGTTGCCGACCTGGACCGCGACCGGACCGCCTTGGGTCTGTCCGTGTCTGACTCCACCGAGGATGGTGACCTGATCGGCCTCGAACTTCATCCGAGCGCCGCGGCCGAAGCCGAGCCGCCGCCGCGCCAGCGCGTCGCCGATGTCACCACTGGTCACCTCGACGTGGGCCGGGAGTCCTTCCAGGATCGCGACCAGGGCGGGCCCGTGTGACTCCCCCGCTGTCAGCCATCTGAGCATGAGGGCCAGTGTTCCACGGCGCGACGCTTCCCTCTGGCGGCGGCCAGCAGTCAATAGCAAGGATCAGTCGAGGGCGGTATGCCCGGCCTCGTACAGGACAGCGGCCGGCACCGACCGGCCGGTCATCAGCTCGACTTGACGGACGGCTTGGTGGACTAGCAGGTCCAACCCGTTCAGCAGCACCCGCTCGGCGAGTGCGGCGGCGTGGGCTAGTGGAGTGGGCCAGGGGTGGTAGACCACGTCGAAGACCGCCGCACTCGCCGCGGCCAGTTCGTCGGCGCGCGGATCGGCCGCACCGGCCGTGACCGTGGACACCAACAGGTCCGTTGACGGGGCGGGCTCGTCCCAGGACCGGAGGACGAGCCGGACGCCGAGGACGTCGGCCAGCGGCACGAGCGGGCCCGCCTTGACCGGGTTGCGGGCGACCACCACGATCTCGCGGGCGCCGAGCCGGGCCAACGAGACCAGGGTCGACCGAGCAGTCGCCCCCGCCCCCAGGATCACCGCGCGTTCGGGCGCGGTCACTCCGGCCGCGCCCAAGGCATCGACCAGCCCACCGACATCGGTGTTGTGAATCTGGCGCGACCCGTCGTCGGCGAAAATCAGCGTGTTGCCCGCTCCGGCCAGTCGGGCGATGTCATCGACCTCGCCGAGTTCGAGGGCTGCCTCCTTGAGCGGCATGGTCAGACTCAGTCCGCGCCACCGGACGTCGCAGTCGGCCACGAAGCTGGCGAGCTCGTCGGCGACGACCTCATGCCGCCCGTAGTCCCAGTCCGACAATCCGAGGTGGGTGTAGGCCGCCCGGTGCAGCGCCGGCGACAGGGAGTGCGCGATCGGTGAGCCGAGCACGGCACAGCGTCGGGCCGCGGACCGGGGACCCTCAACTGTCACAACGGCCGGACTTCGCCTTACACCAGGCCTGCCACTCCTTGACGTTCTTCTCGTGCTCGGCGGGCGTGACGGCGAACTTGGTCTCGCCGGTGTCAAAGTTGACCGTGACGAAGTACATCCACTTGCCGTTGGCCGGGTTGGCCGCCGCTTCCAGCGCCGCCTGGCCTGGCGCGGAGATCGGGCCGGGGGGCAGGCCCTCGTACCGGTAGGTGTTGTACTTCGACTTGCTTTTCCGGTCCTTCTTGGTGGTGGTGTTCGTCTTCAGCTTTTTGGCGTAGATGACTGTGGAGTCCAGCCCCAACGGCTCGCCGGCGTCGAGGCGGTTGTAGATCACCCGGGCCACCTTGGCCCGGTCGCCGTCGGCTCGAACCTCCTTCTCGATGATGCTGGCCACGATCACCAGGTCGTAGGGGGAGCGGCCGAGCTTCTTGGCCGATGCCTCGAGGTCGATCTGGTCGGCGACGTCGTTGAACCGGGCCGTCATCATCTTCAGCACCGAGGTGGCCGTGGCCTGCTCGGTCAGCTCGTAGGTGTCGGGGAACAAGAAACCCTCGGGACGGTTCTTCGCGTACTTGGGCAGACCCAGTTTCTTCGGCTTGTCCAGGGCCTTCTCGTACGCCGACTTCTTGATCTCGGTTTCTTTGACCAGCACGTCGACCTGCGCGCTCAGCCGTAAACCCTCCTGAACGGTGAACTGGGAGCGTACGCGCGACTCACCGGGGTTGATCAACAAGGTCAAGGCGTCAATGGCGCGCATCTCAGTCCGCATCAGGTAGCGACCCGGTTGGATGCTGGTGGCTCGTGCCTCCGAGCGCACCGCCTCGTCCCACGCCGCGTCGGACTGGACGACCTTGTTCTCCACCAGGATGGAGCCGATCTCGTTGACGGTGGCCCCGTCCGGCACCGTGACCGTCACGCTCGCCTTGCCGGGTCCCGGGTAGTCCGCGACCTCGCCCCATCCCTCGATCAGCCCGGTCGCGCGGTCGTAGACCAGATACCCGCCGACCAGGAGGACGGCGGCGGCGACGATGACGGCCAGGCAGCCCTTGCCCTTGTGCACGATCTCGTGCGCCGGGCTCGGTTTGAGGTCCGGGTCCAGCATCGGTGTCACGCGTGGTCCTCCTGGGATCTGGGGTCTGTAGCCCAGCTCATCTGGTGTCAGTCGGGCGCGTCCGCGCTCGATAGTAACTCCCCGGGCGGACACCCCCGGTGATGTTCGCGATCCAGCGCGTGTTCCAGGATCGCCACGGCGGCGGCCGCATCGATCCTCGACCGCTGTTTCCTGGCCGTGCGGCCAGCCTGGTGCAGGCGTTGGGCGGCGGTGACCGTGGTGAGACGCTCGTCCACCAACCGAACCGGCCGCGGGGCGACAGCGCCGACGAGTTCGGCCACCTGCGCCCGCACGGTCGCCGCCGCCGGCCCCTCCGCGCCGGAGAGCGATCGCGGCAGCCCGACCACGATCTCGATCGGCTCGTACTCGGCGGTCACGGCCAGGATCGCCGCGATCGCACCTGGACCGGCCGGCACCGTCGCCACCGGGTAGGCAAGGGAGCCCGCGGGATCACAGGCCGCGACCCCGATCCGGGCCTGCCCCCAGTCCAGCGCGAGTCGGACTCCGCTACGCACCAGAGTTACCTCGTGACTTGGGCACCGATGGCGTACTCGACGTCGGTCAGCGCCTGGTCGATCGCGCCCGAGTCGCTGCCGCCGCCTTGAGCCAGGTCGTCGGAACCGCCTCCTCGGCCGCCGAGGGTCTGGGTGGCGATCTTGACCAGCTCGCCGGCCCTGAGGCCCCGGTGGCGAGCGCCCTCGGTGGTCGCGATCACCACGGCGGGCTTGTCCGGCGGGCCGCCGATGACGCAGACCACGGCGGCAGTGTTGGACAGCCGGTTGCGCACCTCGGTGACCAGCCTGCGCAGGTCGTGACCGGCGACTCCGTCGGCCCGGTGTGCCAGGTAGGCGACGCCCCACATGTCGTGAGACTTGGCCAGGATCGGATCCACGGTCGCGAGCAGGTTCTGCGACTTGAGGGTCGCGATCTCCCGCTCGGCCTCCTTCAACTGGGTCACCATCCTGCTCACCCGATCGGCGACCTGGTCCGGCTGCACCTTCAACGTGTCCGCCAAACCCAGCACCAGCGAGCGCTCCCGGGCCAGGTGCTGGAACGCCTCCATCCCGACGAACGCCTCCACCCGGCGGATGCCGGAACCGACGCTGGATTCGGCGTTGACCGCCAACAGGCCGACCTGGGCCGACTGCGCCACGTGGGTGCCGGCGCACAGCTCGCGGGACCAGCCCTGACCCATGTCGACGACCCGGACGATCTCGCCGTACACCTCCCCGAACAGACCGATCGCCCCGGACGCCCGGGCCTCGGCCAGGGGCATCAAGGTCGCGTCCACGCCGAGATCGGAGCGGATCACCTCGTTGGACAACTGCTCGACCTCGGCCTTTTGCTCTTGGCTGACCCCGTGGTTCCAGCGGAAGTCCAGCCGCAGGTAGCCGGGCCGGTTGAACGAGCCGGCCTGCAGCGCGGTCGGACCGAGGATCTGGTGCAGGGCCTCGTGGATCACGTGGGTCGCCGAGTGGGCCTGGCAGGCGCCGAGCCGCCAGTCGGTGTCGACCTGCGCCTGCACGATCTGCCCCGGCCGCAACTCGCCCTCACCGAGGACCGCCTTGTGCACGACCAGGCCCTTGACCGGTCGCTGCACGTCGAACACCTGCAGCCGTACCCCGTCGGCGGTGACGATCTAGCCGTGGTCGCCGGACTGGCCGCCGGACTCGGGGTAAAACGGTGTCTCGGTCAACACCACCTCGACCTG
>JAKDLH010000154.1 GCA_030452945.1 Microlunatus sp.
CCGGAGTGGACCGGGTGGGCAAGGGTAGCGACGGTGACCTCGGCGTCGACCAGGATCGGCCAGCCTGCCGGCAACCCGATCGGGGTGATGCCGCCGTATTCCATCGAAGTCTGCGAGACCGCGTCGTCCATGCCGGCGAAGGAGATCTTCCGGACGTCGAGCCGTTTGCGGACGGTCTTGTTGACGTCGGCTCGGTCGGTGGCCAGCACCAGGCAGGCTGCCATTCTGCTCAGCTCACCACGCCGTCCCGCCACCACCACGCAGTTGGCCGACGCGGTCATCGGAACCTCGTAGGTAGCGCAGAATGCCGCGGTGTCGGCCAGGCTCGGGTCGATCTCGGCGACCCACAGGTTCGCGTCGATCCCCCGCACGGTCGTGACGACCGGGTCGGCCAACAGATCCGGGCGGTCGACGGCGGGCAGCCAGGTCAAGGTTCCGAGGTCGGGAGCGGTCACGGACGAACTTTAGCGAGGACTCCGGCTCAGAGCAGCCTCGCCAGCACCCAGGCGCAGGCGGACGCCCAGCCCAGGCTGGCGAAGGTGCCGATGATGAAACGCTCGTTCGCGCCGGTGCCGGCCACGGTCGCGCTGCGCAGTTCTGGATACCGGGCGAGTCCTTTGACCGCCACAATCACCGCGAGCCCCTCTGGCCAGCCTGAGGCGAGCGTGCCCAGCAGGGTCAGTCGCTCCAACGCCCCGATCCAGGCCCCGCCCCGGAGGACGTCGCGTCGAACTCTGGCCGTCGCGGCTGCGTCGCCGTTGGCCAGAGCGAGGATGCTGGTCGCGAGTGCTCCACCGCCGAGCACCGCGATGGTGGCGCAGATCGCACCGGCCACCCAGCGCCAGGGTCCAGACAGTGAATCGGCCGTGGACGCGAGGACCGCGCAGGCCGCGATCAACGTGATCAAGGTGACCAGCACGACGACCCGAGCCGTCCGAGACTCCCGGACGGTGACTGCGCGCGAGCGGCCCGGCGGAAGCCAGACCCACCCGCTCACCGCCGCCGCCAGGAGCCACAGGCCGAGCGCGATCCCCGCCGCGACCGTCACGATGCCTGCTTGTCGACGGTCGCGATCCGTTCGGCCCGAGCCAGCAGACGGGCCGCCACCGGACGGGCCTCGACGTCCAGCGACCAGCGCGCGGTCTGCAGACGCTGGTTGACCGCCTGCCGGCTGACGCCCAGTTGGTCGCCGATCTCCGCCTGGGTCAAGCCGTTGTCGGAGAGGTCCGTCGCCGCCCAACCTGCGGGGCTGCGGCGGGAGCGGAGGGCGAGCACGAGACCGAGCAGCACCTCCGCGTCCTGCCCCTCGTCCTGCGCCGGCGGAACGGCGATGACGCGCAGGTGGTCGGTGCGGTCCTTCGCCTCCTCCACGGCCCGGCGCGCGACGACGAACGCCGGTCCTCGAGCCTCACGCAGATCGTGCGGCGTGGGCTCGGCGACCGTTCCGATCCCGACGCCCACGTGCCAGTTGCCCTCCCGCATGAGAGTCAGGATGGCATCGACCACCGACATGGGGTCGGAGCTGAACAACGCTTGGAACTCGTCACCGACCGTGCGGGTGAGAGGCACGTCCGGGAAGAGACCGGTCATCGTGGCCATGGTCGCCGGCACGTGGTCCTTCCGTCGGCGTGAGGAGATCTGGTCCACAGTCAGTACGTACGGCACAGTGACAAGGCTAAGAGCTTGCCTATGAGGTAAGCAAGCATTGAACCTTGACATGGGTGGCAGTGTCGTACGGCAGCATGAGCAGGGTGATGTGGTGGTGAGGCAGCACTCGACCTGGGCGTCGGTGGTTGACGCCGAGGATCCCCGGCTTGCCGACTACGTCCAACTTCGAGAGGTCTCGCTGCGTCGTCACCTGGAGTCCGAGCACGGTCTGTTCATCGCCGAGGGGGAGAAGGTCATCCGTCGCGCCGTGGCAGCCGGCTACCGGCCGCGCTCCTTCCTGCTGGCCGAGCGCTGGCTGCCGGGGCTGGCCGACGTGCTGCAGCGTTGGCCGGACGTGCCGGTGTACGTGGTCAGTGAGGCGCTGGCCGAAGAGGTCACCGGCTTTCACGTGCACCGGGGCGCGCTGGCCTCTCTGCGTCGAGAGGCCCGGCACAAGGTAGCCGAACTGCTGATGCTGGACCGGCTCGTGGTGCTGGAGGACGTGGTCGACCACACCAACGTCGGTGCCGTGCTGCGGAACGCTGCCGCCCTCGGGTGGGGCGGAGTCCTGTTGTCCCCGCGCGCGGCGGATCCGCTGTACCGGCGGGCGATCAAGGTCAGCATGGGGGCGGTGTTCAGTCTGCCGTGGGCCCGTCTGACCGACTGGGCGTCGACGCCGGGTGTGCTGCGGGAGGCGGGCTTCACCACCGTCGCCCTGACCCTGGGCGACGACGCCGTCGACCTCGCCTACGTGGCGGCTCGCGCACCGGAGAAGTTGGCCATCCTGCTCGGCACCGAGGGATCCGGGCTGTCCCAGCGCTGGAGGTCCGGAGCCGATGTCCGGGCCGTCATCCCGATGCGGGCCGGTATCGACTCGCTGAACGTGGCGGCCGCCTCGGCCATCGCCTGCTACGCGCTGGCTGGCCGGGTCTGATCGGCCCCGGTTTGGGTGACGTATGGGTGCGATTGCACGGAAACGTCAATGAGCGCGGCCGGTTTGGGTGACGTATGGGTGCGATTGCACGGAAACGTCAATCAGCCCGGTTGACTTGGGCGACGTATCGGTGCGATTGCACGGAAACGTCAATCAGCTCGTGCGATCACGGCAGGGCATGACGGTGGGCTTCGCCTCGCTAGGCGCCCTTGTCCTCGTCCTCGGCGTCACCTTCGAGTTTGGGAGAGACCGGCCAGTCGTCGGGATAGAGGTCGGCCAGTTCCTCGTGCTGCTGGTAGAGCTTCTTGCGCGCTCGGGCCGCGAGACGGTCACCGAACACCGTGCCGTTCAGGTGGTCGGTCTCGTGCTGCAGACAACGGGCGAGCAGACCCGTACCCACGATCTCAACCTCGTCGCCGTACGCATCCATGCCGCGGCAGGTCGCCTGGTCGGGGCGGGCGAGTTCCATGTACGCGCCCGGCAACGACAAACAGCCTTCATCGGCCTTGTCAAGGTGCCGGTCTTTACCCTCGGGCAGCGTCACAACCGGATTGCACACCACGCCAACATGCCGTCGGTGGTCGTCGTCGGGACAGTCGTAGACGAAGACCGCGAGGTCGAGGCCGACCTGGGTGGCCGCGAGACCGACGCCTTCCGCGGCCTCCATCGTGGCGAACAGGTCCTGAACCAGTCGGTGCAGATTGTCGTCGAAGACGGTGACCGGGCGGGTCTTCGCATGCATCACCGGCGTGCCCCAGCGAGTGATCGGCAGCACCGTGCCGCCGCCTCTGAGATCCGACAGACTCACCTGTCCACCGTGAGGGCATCGTCGTGGACCAGCACGACACAGGTTGGCGTGGGCAGGTCGAGCTGAATAGCCGGGGCGGTCGGCGGAAGGGGACTCAACTCGAACAGCGACAGCGTCGAACTCTTCTCGTTTGCTACCCACAACCGTCCGCCGTCCAGCGTCAAGGCGCGGGGCCAGTGACCGCCGCAGTCGAACTCGGCCACGGCGCTGAACTCGCCGACGGCCGGGTCGAGATCGAAGACGCTGATGGTGTCGACTCCACGGTTGGCGACGAACACGCGCGCTCCGTCGGTGACGATGCCGGAGGGCTGACAGAGGCCCGTACGGCTGGAGGACGGCACCGTCCGCAGATGGCGCCAATCGTTCCCGTCGCGTCGGGCGATCCACAGCTCACCACTCAGCTCACCGGCCACCACGAGGTGGTCCGCTACCGCCACCAGGTGTCGGGGGCCCCAGCCGGGGGGCAGCTGGATCGGGTCCCCGATGGGAACCAGGGCACCGTTCATCACTCGGAGTCGGAAGATGTGGTCGCCACCGAGGTCAACGACCAGATACAGCCCCCCGTCGACGGCCACCACTTGATGCACATGCGACCCGGCTTGGCGCTCGGCGTTCGGACCCGCTCCGGTCAGCTCGAGCAGGTCGACGACGTCGGACAAAGTGCCGGTGGCGGCGATCTCCACCAGGGCCACCGAGCCGGATCCGTAATGGCTGACCAACGCGTACCGGCCGTCATCGGTGACCGTGACGTGGCAGGCGCCGTCGCCACCGGTCTCGACGGTGCCGAGCAGCTGCAATGAGCCGTCAGGCTGATAGCGCAGACTGCTCAGGGTGCTGGGACTGGCCTCTTCCACCACCAGCAGCACCGGCAAGCTCGGATGCCGGGTCAGCCAGGTCGGGGAAGTGAGCCCCATCGTGGACACCGGCTCGAGCTGGATTCGTCCGCGGGACCGCTGGTTCAGCAGTGAGGTCACGCCGGCGGCCTGGCCGTCGGACTCCGACGTGTAGCCGCCGACGAACACGTGCCGTAGGGCCGAAGTGGTTGACACGTCGTCCTGGATATCACACCGGGCGCGAACCCGCCCCGGACGGCTGACCAACCCGCGTGGGGGCTTGCTCGGAGGCGATCCAGACCGCATGGTGGTCGAGTGGAGTCATCCGTGGTCGACGACCTGCCGCCCGTCCTGCGGCAGACCCTCGATGACTACGTCGACCACCTGTCGCGGAGCCGGGATCTGTCGGGACACACGGTGCGGGCCTATCGGGGCGATCTGGCGGACCTGTTCACCTATCTGCGTCGGCTGGGCGTTGACGACCTCTCCGGGCTGACGGTCCGGTCGCTGCGCTCGTGGCTGGCCCATCAGCAGACCCGAGGCCGATCCCGCGGGACTTTGCAGCGCCGGACCGCGGCCGTCCGGGTGTTCGGTCGATGGGCGCTGCGGACCGAGCGGATGGATCATGACCCTGCGGCGATCCTGCGGTCGCCCCGTCGCGTCGTGAAGCTGCCGCCGACGCTGGAGGCGGCCGATGCCGCCCGAATGCTGGCCGAAGCGCTGCGAGTGGTGACCGAGGGCGGGGGACCCGGCGCGGCCCGCGACGCGGCCATGCTCGAGCTGTTGTACGCCACCGGGATCAGAGTGGCAGAACTGTGCGGGCTGGACACCGACTCCATTCACTTTGACCGGGAGACGGTCCGGGTCCTCGGCAAGGGCAACAAGGAGCGCACCGTCCCGTACGGGAATCCCGCGGGTCGAGCGCTCGACGCGTGGCTGACCCAGCGCCCCCGGTTGGCGGGACCGGAGGCTGGAGCGGCCCTCTTCTTGGGGGATCGCGGGAAGCGGATCGACCAACGCGTCGTCCGGCGCACCGTGCACCGAGCCCTGCGCGTGGTTGAGGGCGCCCCCGATCTCGGCCCTCACGGCCTCCGGCACGCGATGGCCACCCATCTGCTGGAGGGCGGCGCCGATCTGCGCAGTGTGCAAGAGATGCTCGGACATGCGTCGCTGGCCACGACGCAGATCTACACCCACGTTTCCGACGCCCGATTGAAGGCGGCATTTCAGCAGGCCCATCCGCGAGCGTGACCACCGAGGTGCCTTACGAAAAGTGAGCTGCGATTCATCGAGCTATGCTGCCGAGCCCGTGGCTATCGCGGTTTCGGGCAGCCGCACCAGCGTTCTGCTGTGGAGCGGCTGATCAGAACAGTGTCATCGGGTTCGCCAGCCCCCCGTTCACCCAGAGCATCAGGTGCAAGTGACACCCGGTGGAATAGCCGGTACTGCCGACGTAGCCGAGCAGTTGGCCCTGCTTCACCAAAGTCCCCGGACCGACGACATAGCGTGTCGCGTGGTTGAAGCCGGTGCGGATCTGCCGGCCTCGCACCGAGCCGTGGTCCAGCATCAGCCGATTCCCGTAGCCCCGGTTGTACGACACGGCGGCCACGCGACCCGGAGCAGGAGCACGGATCGGAGTTCCGCAGCCGGCTGCGAAGTCGGTGCCGTCGTGCAGCTTCCACACGTGCAGCACGGGGTGGAATCGCATCCCGAACGGTGAGGTGATTCCGCCCGGCACCGGTCGGGCGAACCCACCCGCCTCGTTCGGCAGCGAGACGAACGTGGCGACTCTCCGCTCCGCGCGTGCGGTCTCCGCGGCCCGCTGTGCCGTCCGCTTCCGCGCCACCGCCGCTTGGTCGGCAGCCAACAGCCGAAGCACCGTGTCATCACCACCGCCGACCAGCAGCAGCGGATTCAGATAGTGATCGGCTTCTTTCAATCCCCAGTGCAGGCAGCGCTGACTGCAGTGTCCGCCACTGCCGAGCCGGCCGATCACGGCCCCGGTCCTGACCCGGTCGCCGACCGCGACCAGCGGATCGACCGGCTCGTACGTCGTCCGCACCTGGCCGTGGTCGACAACCACGACTCCACGACCGGCTAGCCGACCGGCGAAGCTGACCCGCCCGCCGGCCGCGGCCAGCACCGGTGCCCCGGTTCGGGCGGCGAGGTCGACCCCGCGATGCCCCGCGTTCCATCGCTGCGCAGGCGGGCTGAATCCTGAGATCACCCGGACACGGCCGGTGAGTGGCCACTGCCCGGTTGCTGGCACATCGCCATCGGCCGCAGCCGGTGAACTGGCCGCACCGGTCAAGGCCAGCGCGAGAGCCAGCACCAGCAGTGTGATCTGTGGAGTCCGCACATCACTCACCATGGGGATGTCGGTCTCGGTTCGACCGGCCCTGCCGCCGATCTGTGGACAGGGCTGCTAGCGTCCGGGAGGCTGTGGACGACGGCCGGAATCTTCTCGGCGGGCCGTCGCGACGATTCGGGACGGTGGCTGCCATCGGCTAGACTGACCGGCGCAGTCCTGCGATCAGGTCTGACTTCGCACGTCCACTCACTCGACCAGCCGGTCGGGGTGCTGCGCTTCGGTCCCGGGTTTCCGGGGGTGGTAGCACGTGGACGCCAGGCGGTGCCGAACCGTTCGGCGCCGGACCAACCGTACGCCGGCGCCAGCGCGCCGGTAAGGAGAGGAATACGGCCATGGCCGTCGTCACCACCCGCCAACTGCTCGAGAGCGGCGTCCACTTCGGACATCAGACCCGACGGTGGAACCCGAAGATGAAGCGGTTCATCTTCACCGAGCGCAATGGCATCTACATCATCGACCTGCAGCAGTCGCTGACCTACATCGACAGTGCGTACGCGTTCGTCAAGGACATCGTCGCCCGCGGTGGCCAAATCCTGTTCGTCGGCACCAAGAAGCAGGCCCAGGAGGCCATCGCCGAGCAGGCCACCAGGGTCGGGATGCCGTACGTCAATCAACG
This sequence comes from Microlunatus sp., assembly GCA_030452945.1. Classification (GTDB taxonomy): domain Bacteria; phylum Actinomycetota; class Actinomycetes; order Propionibacteriales; family Propionibacteriaceae; genus Microlunatus. The sequence goes on from JAKDLH010000154.1 coordinate 7,210, forward strand.
GTGGCTGGGCGGCATGCTCACCAACTTCCACACCGTCATCAAGCGGATCCAGCGGCTGAAGGAGCTGGAAGGCGTGGACTTCGACGACGTCGCGGCTTCGGGCCGGACCAAGAAGGAGCTCCTCGGTCTCCGCCGGGAGAAGGTGAAGCTGGAGAAGACCCTGGGCGGCATCCGTGACATGCCCAAAACCCCGCAGGCGGTTTGGATCGTCGACACCAAGAAGGAGCATCTCGCGGTCGACGAGGCGCGCAAACTGCGGATCCCCATCATCGGCATCCTGGACACCAACTGTGACCCCGATGAGGTCGACTTCGCGGTGCCGGGCAACGACGACGCGATCCGCTCCGTCTCGCTGCTCACCCGGGTGATCGCCGACGCGGTGGCCGACGGCTTGATGTCGCGCTCCGGCGGCCGCGGCGGGGCCGAAAGCGGCGCCAACGGCGAGGCCGAGCCGATGCCCGACTGGGAGCGCGAGCTGCTGGGCGCGCAGGGCGACACTGCCCCGGCCGCCGCCGACGCCCCGGCCGCCGCC
>JAKDLH010000155.1 GCA_030452945.1 Microlunatus sp.
CCGGGCCCAGTACTCACCCTCGGCCGTGGTCTGGCACGTCGGGGTGCGGGGTGAGCTCCCGCCCGAGGCCGCCCACCACAACATCCACTTCGCTAACGAGTGGGCCGGCGCCTTCGACGACCTGCTGAAGCGCGGCACCCTGATGGGCGACCCGTCCCGGTTGGTCACCATCCCCTCCCTCGATGATCCGTCGCTGGCCCCCGAGGGTTGCTCGACCCTGTTCGTGCTGGAGCCGGTCCCCAACCTGCGGGCGGGTCACCTGGATTGGGCTCGGGAGCGGGGTCCGATGCGCGAGCGGCTGTTGGCGTTCCTGGCGGCCGAGGGTTATCCCACCGACGTGGTCACCGAGGAGCTGGTCACTCCGGTGGAATGGCAGGCCCAGGGCATGGCCGCCGGCACCCCGTTCGCGCTGGCCCACACGTTCGGCCAGACCGGACCCTTCCGACCCCCGAACCTCGAGCGGCGGGTTCCCGGGCTGATCTTCGCCGGTTCCGGTACTGTCCCAGGGGTCGGGGTGCCGATGGTGCTCATCTCCGGAAAGCTCGCCGCCGACCGGGTTGGGGACTACCTCCGCCGGGAAAGCGTGCCGGCGCTCGGGGCCAGTGCCACCAGGTCCCTCGGCGGCCCGCGCCGGCTGACCAGGAAAGGCTCATGACGCTCACCCAGTCGATCGATCCGCGGCGGCTGCACGCCGGCTACCGCGAATGTGGACGCCTCACCCGTCGGTTCGGCACCACCTATTTCTGGGGCGCCGCCCTGCTCCCCCGTCGCCAGCGCAAGCACGTGTACGCCGTTTACGCACTCTGTCGGCTGGCCGACGACATCGTCGACCTGCCGCCAGAGTCATCACCGATGGTCGGCGCGGGACGAGCGGTCGGCTCTGGCCTCCGGGTGAGTTCGACCCCTTCGGCTACCGGTCCGTACCTCAGCCCGGTCGGTCCAGCCGGCCACGACAGTGAGATCGGCACCCGGCTGCGAGACTTCGCCGACCGGTTCCGGGCGGCGCTGGCCGGCGGTGACGGCGAGGACCCGGTGCTCGCCGCAGTGGCGACCACCGCGCGGGAATGCGAGATCGACCCCGAGTGCTTCGATCGCTTCTTCGACGCGATGGCCATGGACCTGACCACGAGCACGTACGAGACGTGGGAGGACCTGTGCGGCTACATGGAGGGCTCGGCCGCCGTCATCGGGGAGATGATGCTGCCGGTCCTGGAACCGACCACGCGGGCGGCCAAGGCACCGGCCCGGGCCCTCGGGCTGGCCTTCCAGTTGACCAACTTCCTCCGTGACGTGAACGAGGACCTGACCCGGGGCCGGGTCTACCTCCCGCAGGAGGACCTGCGCCGGTTCGGTGTCGACCTGCGCTGGCGGCACACCACCCCGGAGTGGCGGGCCCTGATGGCGTACGAGATCGAGCGCAACCGGGCCCTCTACGCGTTCGCCGACACCGGCATCGCCATGCTGCCGTCGCGCTCGGCCCGGTGCGTCGGCGCGGCGCGGGTGCTCTACGCCCAGATCCTGGACCGGATCGAGAAGGTCAACTACAACGTGTTCAACGGCCGGGCCCGGGTGCCCACCGCGCGCAAGGCGCTGACCGCGGCGCGGATCATGGTGACCGGCCCGCGGCTTGGTCCCGCGCCGGCCTGATCCGCAACCGACCGCTGTTCGAGAGGACCTTCGATGTCACTGCGCCTGCGCGCCACCGACCTGCCCGCGCGGCTGCCCGAGCAGGTTCGCGCCCGGATCCCGATCCAGCGCGTGCCGCAGCCGTTGCAGAACCGGATGACGCCGTCCTGGCGGGCGGCGAAGCCCCGCCGGATCGCGGCCTCGCTGGCGTTCTCCCAGGCGCAGAACTCCGGCGGCTGGTATGTCGCGGGCCGAAGCGGTGACGTCGGTCCAGCCGAGTCGGTGGCCCGGACCATCGCCGGTCGCGAGGTGGTGTTCTGGCGCGATGCCGACGGGTCGTTGGTCGCCGGTCCGGGAGCGTGTCCGCACCTGGGGGCGCTGTTGGACTCCTGCCCGGTGCTGGAGGGCACCATGTACTGCCGCTGGCACGGCCTGGCGCTGACCCCTCGCGGCGACCGGACCTGGAGTCCGTACGCCGCCTTCGACGACGGGGTGCTGCTCTGGGTCCGGCTGGCCACCGAGGGGGAGACGTTCACCGATCGGCCGACCCTGCCGGCCCGTCCGCCGCTGGACGGCTCGGTGACGGCGGTGATGGTGGAGCCGGGAACCTGCCAGCCGGAGGATGTGATCGCCAACCGGCTGGACCCCTGGCACGGGGCGTGGTTCCACCCGTACGCGTTCTCCCACCTGGTGGTCGACGACGAGGCCAGCGACGAATCCCGGCTGGTGGTCGACGTGACGTTCCGGTTGAGCCGGACCTTCGGCGTACCGGTGCGGGCGGAGTTCCACTGTCCCGACGCCCGGACCATCGTGATGCGGATCATCGACGGGGAAGGCACCGCCAGTGTGGTCGAGACCCACGCCACCCCGACCGGGGTCGACGATCGCGGCCGCCCGATCACCATGGTCACCGAGGCGACCATCGCCTACTCCGACCGCCCCGGCTTCCAGGTCGCCCGCTGGCTCTCCCCAGTGCTGCGGCCCGGGATCATCCGCACGGCCAAGAAGCTGTGGGTCGACGACCTCGCGTACGCGGAACGGCGCTACGAGCTGAGGATGCGCGGGGAGTATCCGGGCTGATTCGGCGGTCCGCTCGTCGAGTGGGAAGAGAAGGTCGCCTTCAGCGGCGCTGAAGCCGCCCGGAGTCCCCAGTCGAAAAGCGGCGCTCGAAGTGCGCGATCCATTCGGGGCCGTACGTGGGTGCCGGGCCCCGGTAGCCGGCGTTGGCAAGCAGGTCGTGCACCTCGGCGACCAGCGCCCGGGGACGGCGCATGGTGGCAGCGGTGACGCGCAGGACCTCGTACCCCTCCTTCTTCAGCATTTTCGTCCGCTCGATGTCGCGGTTCCACTGGTCCCGGTCCGTCCGGTGATGATCACCCTCGTACTCCAGGGCGAGCCGGAAGAGCAGATACACCAGGTCTGGTCGGGCGATGAAGAACCGCTCATTGCCGATGTCGAGGTTGCACTCCGGCTCGGGCAGTCCGGCCAGCACGAGGCACAGCCGCAGTCGCGACTCCGGCGGCGAGTCGACCCGCTCCCGCACGAGCTCCGCCGCCCGGCGAACCGTCCGACAGTGTCGTCCGCTGAGGTCAGCAACGTGCTCCCGCAGCGCCGACGGGGACACCAGTCGCTTGCGTACGAGCCAGTCGCCCGCCACGACCAGCTCGACCAGGTCAAGATCGACGGCCGCCCCAGCGAAAGCAGCCGCTGGCGTGAGGATCCTGTCCTCGGCCGTCGGCGCTGAGGTGAGACGGCGGACGCGGACACCGGCTCGGCGGATGTCGCGCTGCATCGGCGAGCAGAATCTCAGCGGTTCGGGCGATCCGAGCTCGATTCCTCGCAACTGCAGGGCGGTCAAGCCGTCGACCAGCAGGTCGTCGGGCATGGTGGCGAGCTGAGCGGCGACGCGCTCGCGGAGGGTCACATCGCCCGCTGCCCGGTAGACCTGCGGACCGATCCGCTGCACGCTGACGCTCCGCAGCACCGACGAGTCAACCCCCGCGGCGCGGGCGAAAGCCAGCGTGAACGGTCGCTCCGCGAGCCGCTCGGGAAGCTCACGTCGTCGGGCGGGCATGCCACCACCGTGAACGTAAGGGAGCACTCCCACCAAGAAGTGCCTGTGGACAGTTCGAAGCCCCGCCGAGTGGGAAGGGATGGCGACTTCGGCGGTACGGGAACCCGCCCGGAGTTCCCACTCGACGAAAGGAGTCCGGCCGGCCTTCCAGGAGAGCGATCAGTCAGTGGGCGAGTTTGAGGCCGATCACGCCGCCGATGATGGCGAGGATGCAGAGCACCTTCAGCACCGAGGCGGTCTCGGCGCCGGTCGCCATCGCGTAGGTGACGGTGAGCGCCGCCCCGATCCCCACCCAGACCGCGTACGAGGTCCCCACCGGCAGGGTCCGCATCGCGAACCCGAGGCCGGCCATCGACAACACCAAGGCGACCACGAAGACGACCGTCGGCCCCGACTTGCTGAACCCGACGGATCGGCCGAGCGCGGTCGCCCAGACGGCCTCCATGACGCCCGAAATGATCAATACGAACCAAGCCAGCACGGCACCTCCTGGTCGTTCAGCGTGGTCAGCGGGAATGGTCACCCCGGCGACCACGAGCGTTCACCCGTCGAGTCGCGAGGGGGCCCAGCGGCGGGCGGCCGGCCATCGGGACCGTCCACAGCTCGTGCCCGGCCACGTTCCAGCGCCCCAACAACGCGTTGGCCGCTTGGAAACCGGTGGTCGCGGCACGTTCCATCAACGCCACCGGGAAGTCGCAGCGGACGCCGTCACCGGCCAGGACCAGTCCCGGGTGCGGGGTCTGCACCCCCGGACGAGCACGCCACGCTCCGGTACCGGCCAGCGGGCAGTCGTCTCGGACCAGCCATTCCGAATGCCGCACGACGGCTTCGGCGGTCTCGGGATAGATCCGGCTGAGTTCGGCGCGGAGTCGGTCCCTGCTCTCGGCCTGCGCGGTGTCGTCGTCGACCGCGTACGGGAGCGCGTACGCGTGCAGTTCGACCACCGAACCTCCGGTCGCCCGGCGCCAGGCCGCGGCACCGTCCTCGAACAACTCGAGCACGCTGACGTTGTCCAGCGGACCGAACCCGCTGGTGCCCAGGAACGGGGGCCGGTCGCTCCGGACCGGACGGTCCAGCCACAGCCGCCAGACGGCGAACGGAGGCGCGTTGCGGGTAGCGGCCAGCTGTTCGCGCCAACGGGTGGATTCATCGCCGTCGTCGCTGACCAAGTCGCCCGTTGTGGCGAGCTGCCGGGTGGTGGCCGGGTCGGCGGCGAGAACGCAGGCGTCGGCGTGCAGCGTAGGACCGGATTTCAGGTGCACTCCGACGCCATCGTCGTGGCTGGACAGACGCTCGACGGTCTCCTCGGCCCGCACCTGCACCCCTAGCCCGGCCAGATGGCGCCCGAGCGGAGCCCACAGGGCGGTGTCGTAATCGTCGGTCGGCACGTCGAAGAGCAGGCCTTCGGCCGATCCGAGGAAGTAGCTGTGGAACATCGCCACCAGCTCGCCGGCGGAGAAGTCGCTCGGGTGGGCGAAGAAGCTGCGCGCGAACACCTCCAGGGCCAGGTGCCGGGCCGCCGGCGGGAACCGCAGGCGGTCCAAGAACGCGGCGGCGCTCTCGCCGTCGTAGCGAGAGAACGTGTCGGGGAACTCCACCGACAGCAGCTCCAGCGCGGCGCTCACGTTGACTCTGGCCAGCGAGGCGGCGCTGAAGCTGGGGCTGAGCAGCACGAACGAGGCGAAGCTGAACGGCGGGGTCCGCGGGATCTTGGCGAAGGAGTCGGCCATCCCGGCCGATGAGATCAGCGGATAGTCCGCCACCGGTCGGAGCCGCTCCAGGGCAGGATCGGCGCGGCGGAGCAGGGAGCGCAGGTTGTAGTACTGCCGGAAGAACGCGTGGAAACCCCGACTCATGGTCCGCGGCAACTCAGCGGTTCGGTCGGCTCCAGGGGCTTCGTCGGATCCGGCACTGTTCACCGGCCGAGCGCCCGCCGGCAAAACATCCACCGGCCACGTGCCCAGCGGCCAGGCGCGGACCCGCCCACCGAGCTGCGCTTCGCGCTGGATCACCGTGACCCGGACCCGGCGCTCAGCCAGGCCGGTCGCCGCCGCCAACCCGGCGATCCCCCCGCCGACCACGACCACTGACCGGCGGTCGACCCGCCGCGCCCCCGGGGCAGCGGGATGCCGGACGGCGAGGCGGTCCCGTCCAGGCCGCCAGGGCTGTGACCGACTCACGATGCGTCCTTCAACTTGTGCGGGGAAACGACTGTCAGAACGGGGGACAAGCCGACCTCGACCAACTTGTGCGGGGAAACGACCGTCAGAACGGGGTCCAAGCAGACCTCGACCAACTTGTGCGGGGAAACGGCCGTCAGCATGCCCACCAGCTCTGGTCCAGACACCCGGACCGCGGATCGGCTGCTCACTCCGGTTTGCGGCCGCGGTAGGTGTGCAGGATGCCGTTCTGCCAGCCGGCGACCGTACGGGTCTCCACCTCGGTGAAGCCCGCGGCCAGCATCCGCCCGGCGAACTGGTCCACCGTGTCGTTGTCCAGCACGCTGCGCCACAGGTAGCGATAGAGACCGGCGTCGGAGTTGATGACCTTGGACAGCGGGATCACCAACGACCAGGACACGGCAGTCCAGACCCAGCGCGCCGAGTGCGAACCGGCCACCGAGTAGTCCTGGGCGACGAGCACGCCGCCCGGGGTCAGCAGGTCATAGACCGAGCGCAGGACGGCGTCACGATCGTCGACGTTGCGGAACAGGTACGCCGCCAGGATCCCGGCCACACCACCCGCTCCTTCGGACGAGCCGTTCGATCCGGCTCCACTCCCGTTCCCTTCCGCCCCACTCGACGTCAGCGTGTCGGCCAGCTCGGACAAGTCCTCAACTCGGGCCTGCCGAAACGACACCCAAGTCGGCCAGGACTTGGATCGGGCCTCCTCCAGCATTCCGGACGAACCGTCCACCCCGAGCGCGCTGAACCGCTGCCCTCGATGACCCATGCTATTGACCAGGGCGTCGGTCGAGGCTCCCGACCCGCACCCGAGGTCGACCACGACCAAGCCGCGTCCGGCTGGCAGCTTCTCGACCAAGGCGTCGGCCGCGGACTGCAGGTGTCGGTGGTAGCCCGGATTCAGGTTCACCATCCGGTCGTAGGTGCCCGCCGCCGAGTCGAACGCGGCCGGGACGTCATCGATACGGAGAGTTCGAGCAGTCGTTCGCGCACGAGCAGTCATGGTCAGATCACCGTACCGAGGTCTCGCGGTCCGCCGACGCCCGGCGGTCGAGCAGCCACCGCCACCCCAGGATGGTCAACGTCACCATCGCGAACCCGAAGCCGAAGTCCTCGATCGGGATGTCGGCGGGGAAGCGAAGACCGAGCATCTCGTCCGGGTCGTAGATCACGATCGGATCGGACAATTTGGTCAGCCAGCCGTCCACCAGCGCCTGGAACGCGAACACGATCAGCATCGCCAGCCAGTACTGGGCGGTGCGGAAGATGCCGGTCCGGAACACCAACAGCTCCAACGCGATCGTGCCGAGCACGGCGATCACGGTCAACACGGTGTACTCAGGCATCAGGATGCACCCCCGTGTCTTCGATCGGGGCTCTGGTTCGGTTCGTCGCCGCGCTCGCCCGATCGCGCCCGAACCGATTCCTCCCGTACGCCAGCACCTGGCCGACGGCCTCGTAGGTCAACAGGCCACAGATCGGGATGACGATGAAGAACACGAGCTCCTCCAACGGCATGTCGAAGGCGAGCTGAATGCCGGTCACGTACGCCGGGTTGTAGTCCCAGTGCTCGCGCACGATGCCGACGATGTCCCAGATCGAGAACAACACCACCACCGGCAGCAGGGCCAGCGCCAGCAACCGGAACCGCCGATAGACCCGGGCCCCCAGGACGAGTTCCAGGGGCAGGGTGATCACCAGACAGGCCGCCATCAGGGCCAGGTACTCGTAATGCCCGATGACGAGCCTCCGTTCGGTGTGCGGTGGGATCGAGGGAGTCCCTCGGGAGCCCCGATGGCCCCGGAAAGCCATTGTGCCTGCTCCGGCCGAACGCCCGGCCGGGGTCGAGCAGGGGTCG
>JAKDLH010000483.1 GCA_030452945.1 Microlunatus sp.
CGCAGGCCTGGTGATCGGAGGTGAACTTCATTCAGCCCGGCAACCCCGGCAGCACTTTGAAGCGCCCCAGGTTCGCTGCCGCACTGGGGTTGACCCCGTCTGGTGGACATCGGTTAAGCGGCGTTCTGGGCCGCTGTGGCGGGGTGGTTCTCGAAGGTGACCGGTGAGACGTAGCCCAGGGCGCTGTGGCGCCGGCGGCGGTTGTAGAAGGTCTCGATCCAGTCGGTCACGCCGTGGATGGCTTCGGCGTGGGTGTCGAAGACGTGCCGATCATAGTACTCAGTCTTCAGGGTCGACCAGAATGATTCGATTTGAGCATTGTCCCAACATACTCCGGTCCGCCCGACCGAAAGGCGAACCTTGAGTTTTTCCGCGGCCAAAGCCAGCTGCATGGATGTGTATTGGCAGCCTCGGTCTGCATGGAAGATGACCCCGCTGGTGTCCCCGTCGCGGAATATGACCGCTCGCCGCAAGGCTGTCTCCACGACATCGGTGTGAAGTGATTCCGAGAACGCGTATCCCAATACTCGACGGGAATGCCCGTCACGAACGGCACACAAGTACAACCAGCCTTCTCCGGTGCCCAGGTAGGTGATGTCCGAGGTCCACACCTTGTTCACGGCGCCCTGGTCGAAGTCGCGTCGAACCAGGTCGGGGATGTTGTGCGGAGCCTGATCGGGGATGGTCGTGACCGGCACGAACGCGCGGGGGCTGACCCCGGCCAGGTGCTCGGCGCGCATGATCTTGGCGACCGTCTTACGGGAGACGACCTCCCCATCCTCTCGCAGATCGGCCAGGATCCTCGGCGCCCCGTTGACCCCGCCTGACTCGGCATGGAAACGACGGATCTTCACCCGCAACTGCTCCGTTCGACGCTCGCGCTCACTGGGATCCCCGCCCTGGCGAGCCGCCCACTTGTAGAAACCGGACCGGGACACGCCCAACAAGTCACACATGCGCCCGATCGCGAAATTGGCCTTCTCAATGTCGATCAATTCGAACGCGGCGACGGGTTCGAACTCTCGGCCACGAAGAAGGCCGCGGCTTTTTTTAGGAACTCCCGATCCATCCGCAACTGCGAATTCTCCGCACGCAGGCGTTCCAACTCCGCACGCTCGTTGAAGTCCAACGCGGCCGGAGGGTCATCCATCCGCGCACGCTCAGCCGCGACCCACCGGCCCAGCAGCTGCTCGCCCACGCCGATCTCGCGCGCGACTTCAGCGATCGAACGCTGCGAATCGATCACCAACCGGGCAGCATCCCGGCGATACGCGGGGGTGTAACTCTTCCTCCTGGAGCCCATAACGGCATCCTCTCCTGGCCAGGCGTACCTGACCGATCAGGATGTCCACCGGACGGGGTCAACCCCACCCCGCTGGAACGCCTGCTCGCCGCGCAGGTCCTCAGCCCGGCCCAAACCGCTGAACTGACCGCCTACCGCGACAGCCTCAACCCCGCCGACCTAGGCCGACGCATCACCGCCTTGCAGACCGTGCTCCTCAAGCTCGCCAAGGACAAAA
>JAKDLH010000156.1 GCA_030452945.1 Microlunatus sp.
CGGCGCGTTGCCGAAAGCCCTTCATTTCTCCCGCTGGTAGCAGTGACATCTGTCGACCGGGCGGCCTGACTTGTCTGACCCGGACACCTTGGCCGGTTCATACGCCGAGGCTAGGTGGGGTTTCTGTCGGGTCGGGGAAGGCGGGGTTAACAGCAGACAACGGACCCCAATGCGTTTGGTTTGTGTGACCGAGTGGGAAGAAAGGGCGGGTTCGTGGCGTCTGATACTCGCTCGGAGTTCCCACTCGGTGGCCGTGGACGCCTCACAGGGCACGGGCGCGCCGGATTCTCACGCTCGGGGTCGGTGCCGCTCCACTGCGTGCACGTCGTCGGCGGTCAGCTGGGTGACCAGCATCTCGCCGGTGGCCAAGGTGGCGGGGGCGAGTTCGAGCGCCTCCAGGATCGAGGGCAGCACCGGGCGGTGGATGCAGATCGCTGTCGGCACTCCACTGGCCACCGCCTTGTCCCGCAGTTCGCGCACCAGCTGGATCACCGCATCGGGGTGGCTAGTGCCTTGTTCCTGGGTCAACGCCTCGTGCGCCTCGATCCCCAGCTTGGCCGCAGTCGCGTACGGCTTCAGCGTGGTCAGGCAGCGCGTCGACGTGGAGCTGATCAGACTCTCGATTCCGTACGCGGCCAGCAGATCGGTCAGCTGACGAGCCTGCCGACGTCCGCGACTGCCCAACGGCCGCAAAGTATCCCGCTTCGACCAGTCCTTGCGGTCCATCGCCTTGCCGTGCCGAACCAGGATCAGAGTGGTCGTCGGCGGTTGAGCGATCGACTGCTCGACCAGCTGCTTGTCATGAGTGAAGGTCAACCGATGGATGGCTGCCTTGACCGGCAGCCAGGACACCACGTCGACCTCGTGGTCGGGGGCCCGCTTGGTCGCGGTCAGCGGTATCGCGGACCAGTAGCGGACCTCCTTCGCCGTCCCTGACCCCAACGGGTAGATCACCGTGTCCAATGGGGTGCTGAGTCGAATGGTCACCCCGGTCTCCTCGTACACCTCCCGCACCGCTGCGGCGACCACCGACTCTCCGGCTTCGACCTTCCCCTTCGGCAGAGTCCAATCCCGATAGCGGCTCCGGTGAATGACCAAGATCTCCTGGGGTTTGCCCGGCCGCTCCCGCCGGACGACCGCCCCGCTGGCGAGGATCGACTTGGTTCTGCCTGAGGTCGAGTTCACTTCACCGCCCGTCGCCGGCTCTTCACCCTGACCAGGTAGTCCTGCATGTCGACCAGTAGCTCGCCCTCGTCGTCGGTGGTGTGCGGGGTCCAGGTTCCCTCGGAGTCCAGCCACCACGCGGCGGTGCCGGGGCTGAAGGCCAGCTCAAACAGCTCCTCGATCTCGACCACATGGGCAGGATTGGTGATCGAGACCAACACCTCCACCCGACGATCGAGGTTGCGGTGCATCAGGTCCGTGGAGCCGATGCCCACCGAAGCCTGTCCGTCGTTGGCGAACCAGAACAGTCGACTGTGCTCCAGGAACCGGCCGAGAATGCTGCGGACGCGGATGTTCTCACTCAACCCGGGCACCCCGGGCCGGATCGTGCAAATGCCGCGTACCCACAGATCCACCGGTACACCGGCCTGCGAGGCCCGGTAGAGCGCGTCGCTGACGTCCTCGTCGACCAGGGAGTTGACTTTGATTTTGATCGCGGCCGGCCGGCCGTCCTCGTGGTTGGCGATCTCGTTGTTGATCCGGTCGATCAGTCCGGTACGGATGCCATGCGGGGCGACCAGCAGCCGCCGGTACTCGGTTTCCTGGCTCATCCCCGACATGTGGTTGAAGAGCCGACCGATGTCATCGGTGACGATCGGGTTGGCGGTCAGCAGCCCCATGTCCTCGTAGGTGCGAGCGGTTTTGGGGTTGTAGTTCCCGGTGCCCACATGGGCGTAGCGCCGCAACCCGTCTGGCTCGTTGCGAACCACCATCGAGAGCTTGCAATGGGTCTTCAGGCCCAGTAGCCCGTAGACGACGTGGCAGCCGTGTTGCTCCAGCCGACGGGCCCAGGCGATGTTGGCCCGCTCATCGAAGCGGGCCTTGATCTCGACCAGGGCCAGCACCTGCTTGCCCGACTCGGCCGCCTCGATCAAGGCATCGATGATCGGGGAGTCGCCGGAGGTCCGGTAGAGGGTCTGCTTGATCGCCAGCACCTGCGGGTCGCCAGCGGCTTGCTCGATGAAACGTTGGACGCTGGTCGCGAACGAGTCGTACGGGTGGTGCAGCAGCACGTCGCGCTGTTTGAGAGCGGCGAACAGGTCGGCTGGTTTGGCGGTCTCCACCTCAGCCAGGTGCGGATGGGTTGACGGCAGGAACGCCGGATACTTCAGCTCGGCTCGGTCGAGATCGGTGAGCGAGAACAGTCCGCCCAGATCCAACGGCCCGGGCACGGCGAAGACCTCCCGCTCGTGGATGTCGAGTTCGGTTACCAGCAGCTCCAGCATCTTCGGGTCGATGTCGTCCTCGACCTCCAACCGCACCGGCGGCCGGCCGATCTTGCTGCGCAACAGCTCGCGTTCCAAGGCGACCAGAAGGTTCTCAGCGTCGTCCTCCTCGACCTCGACGTCCTCGTTACGGGTGACCCGGAACACGTGGTGCTGGACCACCTGCATCCCGGTGAACAACTGGTGGAGGTGATGCGCGATCACGTCCTCCAACGCCACGAACCGGCCCTCGGCCAGCCGAACGAAGCGCGGCAGCACACTCGGCACCTTCACCCGGGCGAACTGACGGATGCCGGTCACCGGGTTCTTCACCAGTACGGCCAGATTGATCGACAACCCGGAGATGTAGGGGAACGGATGGGACGGATCGACCGCCAGCGGGGTGAGGACGGGAAAGATGCGCTCGGCGAAAAGCTCGCGCATCCGGTTGTTCTCGTCGGCGGTCAACTCGTACCAGCGCAGGATCTCAATCCCCTCCGCGGCGAGCTCGGGGCGGATCTCCTCCTCGAACACTCGCGAGTGCTCATTCACCAGCTCGCGGGCGCGGTCCAAGATCGTCTGGTGGACCTCCCGCGGCATCCGTCCGCTGACCGATCTGACCGCGACCCCGGCCGCGATCCGCCGTTTCAGACCGGCGACGCGGACCATGAAGAACTCGTCCAGGTTGTTGGCGAAGATGGCCAGGAACTTGGCTCGTTCGAGCAGCGGGACCCGTCGCCGATCCTTGGCGAGGTCGAGGACCCGGTCGTTGAAGGCGAGCCAGGACAACTCCCGGTCCAGGAACCGGTCATCGGGGAGACCGCCGGCCTCGTCGTCGATGGCTTCGGTCGTCAGGCCGGTGGTCTCGAGCAGGTCGGTCGCCAGCTCGGGTGAGTTCATCTCGTCTCCTGTGCTTGCCAGATGCTGCGAATCGTAGCGAGCGGAGTCACCCGGGACCGACCACTGCGTACATCACGTCGGCGCTGGTGCGAGCAAATCCATGGCGGTGGTACAGGTTCAAGGCCCGCTCGTTGTCGGACTCCACGTAGAGCTCGACCTCGGTCGCACCGCGATCACGCAGATAGGCCAACCCAGCCCCCAGCAACGGCGTGCCGAGGCCGCGAATCCCGGCTTGCGGGTCGACCCCGATCACGTACACCTCGCCCACGTCCGCACCGGGCTCACGTTTGGTCCAGTGGAAGCCCAAAACCTGCTCGGCGGTCTCCTCCCCGGTGGCCTTGACGGCGAGGAAGAAGCCGTCCGGGTCGAACCACGGCTCCGCCATCCGCTGGGCCAGATCGGCGCTGGTGACAGAACCCTGTTCGGGGTGGTCGGCGAAGGCGCGGGCGTTGACGGCGAGCCAGGCGGCGTCGTCGACGCCGGGCCGGAAGGCGCGGATGGCCGTCCCGTCGGGCGGCTCGGCGGGGGGCAGCGATCCTGCGAGCGAGCGAGAGAGGACCAGCAAGGTGCGGACGGCGCGCAGGCCCTCTTTCGCGGCGAGCGTCCGTGCTGCCGGACCGTCTCCGCTCGCCCAGATCTGCAGCGGCACGGACGACTGCTCACCGGCCAGGGCGGAGAGCGCGCGCCATAGCCGTGATCCGAGGCCTTGGCGTCGATGACCGGGGTGGACCACTAACGCGGCCACTGGGGTGCCGTTCTCCCACCGCACCTGCCCGTAGCCGACCAGGTCACCCGAGTTCGGATCTCGGGCCAGAGCGTGGCCCGTCCGGATCGACTTCGCTTCGGTACGACTCTGTCCGGGCGATCCCGGACTCGGCTGTTGGAGGGCGAACAGACCGGCCTCGTTCACGGCAGCGTGCCCGTCCTCAGCCTCGGCCTGCTGGGCCAGCGCGACGGCGTCCTGGCGGTCGAGATCGCTGGGTTGATCGGTGACGATGATCTCGGACGGGATCGGATCAGCCATGCGCACCACCCATTCGTACAACCTAGCCTGCCGTCTAGCGGCCAGATACCTCGCGACGATGCCCAGTCCTCACAACGGTGACCGTCAACTCCTGGTCGAGCACGTCATAGAGCACTCGATAGGCGCCCACTCGGATGCGCCAGGCGTCTTGTTCGCCGACGAGCTTCTTCGATCCTTGGGCCCTGGGCTCGTCGGCGAGGTTGTCGATAGCATCGAGGACACGATCACGCATGGGGCGTGGCAGCTTCTTGACTTGGCCCGCAGCCGACGGACGTGAACGTCGACGGTCCGAGTACCGCCTGATGGACAGCAGCTCCAGGGCGGGCAGGATCTCCGCCGACGCCTGCCTATCGTTGGTCAACAACAACAAGGTGGCCATCGCGGTCTCCTCCGGCTCTTCTCGATGGGGCGGTATGACAGCACAGCAACCCGACGGTGGTCGTGGCGCCTGGCCGAACTCAGATGAGGCGTCGCCCACGTCGACTACCTCAGCGACCTCGGTGCAGCTGGTCTTCTGGGCCGGCGCCAAAGCGATCGCCGGGAAGACCTCGGAGTCCTGGTCAGTGGAGACGGTGGGCGCTGCCCTGCGCGCTGCGGCGCAGGCACGTCGAGATCCCCGGTTCGATCGTCTGCTCGAGGTGTGCAGTGTGCTGATTGACGGCGTCGTGCTCCATCCCGATCAGGTCGAACGACCAGTGGTCGGCCAGGTGCGCGCGGAGATTCTCCCGCCCTTCGCCGGCGGGGCCCCCGACGGTTGGAACACCGTCGGTAACCAGCGTCTCATGATGCGGGAGATCTGAGCTGTAAGGGCGTCTAGCGCCATGAACACGTGAATGTTCTCGCTCTATGAGAAGCAGTCTCATCTAATGAGACCTTTTGGGTCGAAGTTGGGTCGCAATCTAATCTGGCCACCATGATCGCGACGACTGGATGGGCCCTGCCGCTCACCCGCCGGCTGGCCGTCGACCACGGTCGAATGCGCTCGTCTCTTTGTCGTTCCAGCTGACGCCCGAGTCGTTCCAGCTGACGCCGCGACTCGTCCCGGCCCTACGCCCCCGCGCGTGCGCGCCCTAGCCGTGCCTGCGCTTCCCGGCGAATCAGACCCTCCCCCACTTACAGGAGACCCACAGACATGAGCAGGCCAGAAGTACTCGTCGACGCCGATTGGGTTGCCGAGCACGGTAGCGACGCAGAAGTGGTGCTCGTCGAGGTCGACGAGGACACGACCGCCTACGACGGCGGCCACATCGCCGGCGCAGTCAAGATCGACTGGAAGAGTGATCTGCAGGATCCGATCCGTCGGGACTTCATCAACTCCGAGCAGTTCGAGGCGCTGCTGTCCGAGCGCGGCATCCGCAACGAGGACACCGTGGTGTTGTACGGCGGGAACAACAACTGGTTCGCGGCGTACGCATACTGGTACTTCAAGCTGTACGGTCACGTCGACGTCCGGCTGCTCGACGGCGGCCGGAAGAAGTGGGAACTCGACGCCCGCGAGCTGACCGCCGAGACCGTGACCCGGCCGGTCACTGAGTACAAGGCGGCCGAGCCCGACCTCGACATCCGCGCGTTCCGCGACGAGGTCATCTCGGCGATCGGCCAGGACAGTCTGGTCGACGTCCGCAGTCCGGATGAGTTCGCCGGTCGGTTGCTGGCCCCGGCCCACCTGCCGCAGGAGCAGGCTCAGCGCGGCGGCCACATCCCGACCGCGATCAACGTCCCGTGGAGCAAGGCCGCCAATGACGATGGCACCTTTAAGTCCAACGACGACCTCCAGAAGCTGTACGGCACTGCGGGCCTGGACTTCGATCGCGACGTCATCGCCTACTGCCGCATCGGTGAGCGGAGCGCGCACACCTGGTTTGTGCTGCACGAGCTGCTCGGACAGCAGAACGTGAAGAACTACGACGGCTCGTGGACCGAGTACGGCTCCCTGGTGGGCGTGCCGGTCGCCGTCGGCGATGAGCCCGGCGAGGCGTGAGCCGGATCAACGCCTTGGTACCGCCACCAGTGCAGCTGGCTCCGTGCCCACCACCCACCACTTCAGCAGACCATCAAGTCTTAAGAGCAAAGGACGAACGACATGTGCGGAGCCACCCAGGGCGGACTCAGTGTGCAGGGCATCAACGTCACCAAAGAGGCGGTGATCCAGGGTCGCGTGCTGCGCAGCGGTGAACCCGTCAGCGGCGCCTACGTACGGCTGCTCGACTCCACCGGAGAGTTCACCGCCGAGGTCCCCACCTCGGTCACCGGCCACTTCCGGTTCTTCGCCGGCGACGGCTCGTGGACCTTGCGGACTCTGGCCCCGGGTGCCCGGACCGACCGGCAGGTGGTCGCCTCGCGCGGGAACGTGCTGGAAGTCGACGTCCTGCTGGACGCCGCCGTCGCCGCCTGAGTGGTCGCGCCGTGTCCACTAACCCCTGAGTCGGCGCGGGCTGCTCTGCGGTCAGCCCGCGTCGACGATCAGGGTCACCGGTCCATCGTTGACCAGGCTGACCTTCATCTCAGCTCCGAACTGACCCGTCGCCACCTCGGCGCCGAGATCGCGCAGCGCGCCGACGAACGCGTCGACCAGCGGCTCGCTCACCGGCCGAGGAGCGGCCGCCCCCCACGACGGCCGACGACCCTTGGCCGTGTCGGCGTACAGAGTGAACTGACTGATCACCAGGACCGGGGCGTCGAGATCAGAAGCGGACTTCTCCTCGGCCAGGATCCGCAAGCCCCAGATCTTGGCGGCCAGCCTGGTCGCCGTCGCGGTGGTGTCGGTGTGGGTGACCCCGACCAAGATCATCAAGCCGGGTCCGTCGATCGCGCCGACCACGTGGTGGTCCACGCTCACCGACGCCTCACTGACCCGCTGCACGACCGCCCGCATGGGTCCCGACGTTAGCTTCCCCGCTGATGGGAGCGCCTTCCGGGTCGAGATGTGACTTCAGCACCGACCTCGGGGACGAATTCACCCTCAGACGTGCGAGCGGCGTCTCGCTCTTGGCAGGATCGCGGCATGCCGATCGACGTCGCATTTCGGGATCTGGAACCCGCCGACCTGGCCGATCTGACCTGGTCGGGTGGCGCTGAACACCTGAACGCCATCGCCGAGGTGCTACCGCTGATGGTGGCTGGGGAGGTGGAGTATCTGGTCGGGGGACTGCCCAACGGCCGGCTGGTCGCCACCGGCGGGGCGAACCTGCGCCTCGCAGCCGACGCGGGCACGATCTGGCAACTTGCCGTCCACCCGGTTCTGCGGGGGCTCGGCATCGGTACGGCCATGGTGGCCGCGCTGG
>JAKDLH010000157.1 GCA_030452945.1 Microlunatus sp.
CACTTCATCGTGTACATGCCGTCGCTCGGTCTGAAGGTGAGGGTGACCGCGTACGCGTCGATGGCCGAGAACCTGCCCTCCGACACCGCGTACCGGCCCTCGGACGTGTTGACCATGTACGGCGGCAAGACGGTCGAGAACGGCAACACCGATGCCGAAGGACGGCTAGTGATGGCCGACGCACTGGCCCGGGCGAGCGAGGACGCACCCGATCTGCTGATGGACGTCGCCACCTTGACCGGGGCGGCGATCGTGGCCCTCGGGGACAAGACCGCCGCCTTGATGGCCGGCGACGACGAGACCGCGGACCAGGTGCTGGACGCCGCCGAGGCCGCCGGGGAAGACGTCTGGCAACTGCCGATCGCCAAACACATCAGGGGCAAGCTCGACTCCAAGGTGGCCGACCTGCGTTCGACCGCCGGCGGTGACCGTGCCGGCGGGGCGCTGGTGGCGGCGGCGTTCCTGCGCGAGTTCGTCGGCGACGGCATCCCCTGGGCGCACCTGGACATCGCCGGCCCGGCATTCGGGGACGGTGGCAGCGGCTATCTCAGCCCCGGCGGCACCGGGTTCGGAGTCCGTACCCTGATCGCGCTCGCCCGCTCAATGCAGGGCTGAGACCGCTCCGGTCACCCGGTGGCTCGCCGTAGGCGGCTGGCTCAGCGCAGATCGGGGTGCTTCTTGTTGCGGGTGTTGTAGTCCCGCATCCGCTGCGGATAGCCGACAACGGCGGCGTCATAGCCGGGGATCTGCATACTCTCGGCGAACTTGTGACCCCACTCCGGACTGGGCACGACCCGGCGGGTCCATTCGCCGTCCCAGGCGACCAGCAACAGCGTCGTCTGGGTCACCGATGTCCGTGGTTCGACGTACGCCTCGACGCCACGCCGACTGTGGGCGAACTCGGTCAGGTGCACGGTGATGGCGTCGTCGATCTTGCCGGACGACGTGACCCCACCACCACGTCGGCGCGGCTTCTGACGCCCTCGCTTCCACCAGCCCATGTCAGCCAGTATGACTGCGCCACCCCAACCACGCCGACTTGTCAGCGTCGGCGTGGTCAAGTGGCGAATTCACCGCAGCTCGCCGAGCACCTCGCTCAGCTGATCCACCAACCAGGTCAGCTCATCGGCGGTGACCACTAGCGGTGGAGCCATCCGGATGGTCGAGCCCTGGGTGTCCTTGACCAGCAAGCCGCGTTCCATCAAAGCCTGGCTGACCTGCCTGCCGGTGCCCAGCGCCGGATCGATGTCGACCCCGGCCCACAGCCCGATCTGCCGAACAGAGGTGACTCCTCGACCGATCAGCCCGCGCAGGTTCTGGCCCAGCACGTCACCGAGCTCGGTCGCCCTCCGCTGCCAGCTTCCATCGGCGAGCATCCGTACGACACTGAGACCCACGGCCGCGGCCAGCGGATTGCCGCCGAACGTGGAGCCGTGCTGACCAGGACGCAGCACCCCGAGGACGTCGCGGTTGCCGACCACCGCCGACACCGGAACCACACCGGCGCCCAACGCCTTGCCCAGCAGGTAGAGGTCAGGCTCCACCCCGACGTGCTCGGCGGCAAAGGTCGCGCCGGTACGACCGAGCCCGGACTGAATCTCGTCGCAGATCAGCAGCATCCGCCGCCGATCGCACAGATCCCGAAGACCCGGCAGATAGTCGGCGGGCGGGATGATCACGCCTCCCTCCCCCTGAATCGGCTCGACCAGTACGGCCACGGTGCTGTCGTCACAGGCCGCCTCGACGGCGGCCACATCTCCGTACGGAACGCTGCGGAAACCGGGGGTGTAGGGGCCGAAGCCATCCCGGGCGTCCGCGTCATCGGAGAAGGAGACGATCGAGATGGTCCGGCCGTGAAAGTTGCCAGCCGCGACCACGATGCTCGGGTTGTCGATCCCCTTGACGTCGTGCCCCCACTTCCGGGCGACCTTGATCCCGCTCTCCACCGCCTCGGCCCCGGTGTTCATCGGCAGCATCATGTCCTTGCCGGCGAGCGCGGTCAGCTCGGCGGCGAAGACCCCGAGCTGATCGGAATGAAATGCCCGGCTGACCAGGGTCGCCCGGGCCAGCTGATCCTTAGCCGCCTGCACCGGGATCGGATGACCGTGACCGAAGTTGACCGCCGAGTACGCAGCCAGGCAGTCCAGGTAGCGCCGACCCTCCACATCGGTCACCCAGGCGCCATCGCCGGTGGCGATGACCACGGGCAGCGGGTGGTAGTTGTGCGCGACGTGCGCATCCTCAAGGGCGATGTAGCCAGCGCTCGTCAGCCCGGTCGCCGGCTTGATCAGGGTGGATTCGGTCACAGGGAGAACCTTTCGTGAGAGTACGGAGCGACTTGTGAGCAGCCCGGCGCTCTCGGCTCGGGTGAGACGACACCCGGTCGCGAACGAGAGAAGCAGGACCAAGATGCTTGTGCTCGGCACCTTGATGAGTCCTTAAGCCCGACGGTCTGAGACCAGCTAGGCCAAGAGGACGCGATAAGTTAAGCGTACGGGGCCGCGAGCAGGCACTCAATTGCGATGTCTTGCGAGTTTCTGTCGAAAACGACTGTCTTTGCTGACTATTGTTTGATTTGTTGCGTGACTTCCGTACGGCTAGGTTGGACCCCATGGACGTCGTGGACGAGCGCATCCTGCAGCAGCTGGTCCGCAACGCCCGGGCGACGTTCGCCGAGATTGGGGCGCACGTGAATCTGTCACCGCCGGCGGTCAAGCGGCGAGTCGACCGAATGGTGGCCGATGGAACCATCGCCGGCTTCACCACGATCGTGGATCCCGAGTCGCTTGGGTGGGGAACCGAGGCGTACGTGCAGGTCTTCTGTAAGGGGACCGTGTCGCCTCAGGCGCTGCTGGCTCTGTGGGAGTCCATCCCGGAGGTGGTCAGCGCTTCCACAGTGACCGGACAGGCCGACGCGATCGTGCGGGTTCGGGCCCGCGATGTCCGCCATCTGGAGGAGGCGATGGAGCAGATCAGGGGCGAGGAGACCATCGACCACACTGAGTCGATCATCGTGCTGTCCCGACTGATCGAACGAGGTTGATCCCCCGGCCCTGTGGGATCGCCGGCACCGCCGCACCAGGGATGGGATCGATCCGGGCCCACGGCTGACCAGCCTGATGCTGTATGGCTAGGCTGAGCCAACCGTTACGCTTCGCGCACACGCGATCAGCGTCCGGCCCCGGTTCCGCGCCAGAAGGAGACCCACACGCTCATGTCGACTTCCGTTACTCTTCCGGCCCTTGGCGAAAGCGTCACCGAGGGCACAGTCACCCGCTGGCTCAAGCAAGTCGGTGATGCCGTGGAGGCCGACGAGCCGTTGCTCGAGGTCTCGACCGACAAGGTGGACACCGAAATCCCGTCACCGGTGGCCGGCGTGCTGCTGGAGATCAAGGCGGCCGAGGACGAGACGGTCGAAGTCGGCGGCGAGCTCGCCGTGATCGGCGACGCGGACGAAGCCGAGGGCGAGGACTCCGGCGGCGGCCAAGCCCAAGACGGGGCCGAGCCTGAGCCTGAGCCGGAGAAGGAGGCCGAGCCTGAGGCCGACGCCGAATCCAAGCCGGAGACGAGTTCGGCGGCCGACGAGGGTCGGTCGGACGAAACAAGCTCGGGCGGACCAGCGGCCGGCACCGAGGACGGAGGGGGCGGATCGGGCACCGAGGTGACCCTGCCGGCCCTGGGCGAGAGCGTGACCGAGGGTACGGTCACCCGCTGGCTGAAGCAGGTCGGCGACACCGTCGAGGCGGACGAACCACTGCTCGAGGTCTCCACCGACAAGGTGGACACCGAGATCCCGTCCCCGCTGGCGGGGACGGTCCTGGAGATCCGAGTCGACGAGGACGAGACGGTCGAGGTCGGCGCGGTGCTGGCCGTGGTCGGGGAGCCGTCGGAGGCCGAGTCGGCGCCCGCCGCCGAAGCACCCCAGGAGAAGACCGAGGCGCCCGAGGAGAAGACCGCAGAAGTCGACAGTGCGGACACCGTTGAGGAGCAGACGGATGCCGGCGACGAAGGCGGTCAGGAGCCCATCTCCGCTCCCAAGCCCGAGCAGAAGCCCGCACCGGCCAAGTCCGAATCCGAGGGCGGCGGCGATCGCAGCTATGTCACCCCGCTGGTCCGCAAGCTGGCCGCCGAGCACAGCGTCGATCTCTCCTCACTGAAGGGCACCGGGGTCGGCGGAAGGATCCGCAAGCAGGACGTGCTCGCCGCGGCTGAGGAGGCCAAGAAGGCGGCCGAGGCCCCAGCCGAGGCGCCTGCGGCCGCCCCTGCGCCGCCGGCGCCTGCCGCCGCCGCGAAGCCAGCGGAGTCGAGCAATCTGCGGGGCACCACCGAGAAGATGTCTCGGCTACGGAAGACCATCGCGAAGCGGATGGTGGAATCGCTTCAGGTCTCCGCGCAGCTCACCGCGACCGTCGAGGTCGATCTGACGGTGATCTCACGGCTCCGCGCTCAGGCGAAGGAGGACTTCAAGGCGCGCGAGGGCGCGAGTCTGTCGTACCTGCCCTTCATCACCAGGGCCGCCATCGAGGCGCTCAAGGTCTATCCCAAGGTCAACGCGACCATCGACACCGAGGCCGGTGAGGTGACCTACCCGAGTGCGGAGCACATCGGAATCGCCGTCGATACCGAACGAGGCCTGCTGGTGCCGGTGATCAAGGACGCCGGTGATCTCAATATCGGCGGCCTGGCCAAGAAGATCGCCGACCTGGCGGCTCGGACGCGACAGAACAAGGTCACTCCGGATGAGCTCAGTGGTGGCACCTTCACCATCACCAACTACGGCTCGGCCGGGACCTTGATGGACTCCCCCATCATCAACCAGCCGCAAGTGGCCATCCTGGGCACCGGCGCCCTGGTGAAGCGGCCGATGGTGATCAAGGATCCGAGCTTGGGTGAGGTCATCGCGGTGCGCGACATGATGTACCTGTCGATGTCCTACGACCATCGCATCGTCGATGGCGCGGACGCGGCTCGCTTCTTGTCGATGGTGAAAGCGCGACTGGACGAGGGTGACTTCGGCTCCGAGTTCGGACTCTAGTCATCAAGTACCTGCTGGCCGGCGCCTCTGGATTCCTGGGCACCGCTCTTCGGGTCCGCTTGGCCTCGGCGGGACACGAGGTGGTCAGGTTGGTCCGGCGGGAGCCGGCCGCTGTCACCGAGTCGGAGTGGGATCCCGACGGCGGGCAAATCGATCCGGATGTGCTGGACGACGTGGACGCGGTGGTGAACCTCTCGGGCGTCGGCATCGCCGACCGCCCGCTGACCGCCAAGCGCAAGACCATCGTCCGGTCGTCGCGGATCAACTCCACGCGCACCCTGGTCCGTGCGCTCACGGCTCGCCACTCGGGGACGGGATCGGCACCGGCCCTGATCCAGTCCAGTGCGACCGGCTGGTACCCGACCGAGGGTTCGCAGCAGCCGCTGACCGAGGACACAGCTTCGGGTAGCGGCTGGATCGCCCGTTTGGTGGCGGACTGGGAGCAGGAGGCGCGGCCGGCCGCCGACGCGGGTGTACGGGTGGTCTGGATGAGAACCAGCCCGGTACTCGGCGCTGACGGCGGGATGTTACCGCTGATGCGGCGCGCTTGGTCGTTGGGCGCGGGTGCCCAGCTCGGCGACGGCCGTCAGCACATGCCGATCGTTCAGCTGCAGGACTACCTCGACTTCGTGCTCTGGGCGGCCGGAAACGACCAAGCCTCCGGTCCGTACAACCTGACCATCCCCGAGCCGACCACGAACGGGGAGTTCAGCGACGAGCTGGCGTCCCAGCTCCACCGCCCTCGGATATTGCGGGCCCCCAGCAAGCTGCTCTCCGTCGCCCTCGGCGACTTAGCCGATCAACTTCTCGGCGACGTCTGGCTGGTGCCCAAGCGGGCCACAGACGCGGGTTTCACCTTCGGCGCGCCGGACGTGACCGCGGCGATCCGGGCCTCGCTCCACCACTGACCCGACTCGGCAATTCCCCAACCCCGGGGAATTTCCATCCACGGGCGACTTTTCCGTCGGTGGCTCCGTACGTGGCTGGGTGCGAGAGGTCCGTCGCCGTCCTGACCTGAGTTCACCGGTCGGGCATAGACTCCGCCCATGCGCCTCGACTTCAGTTACCCGGGACCGCTCGGCACCCGGCAGGTCGACTACAACCAGGCGTGGCAGACCCAGCGTCGGCTCCACGCCGAGGTGGCCGCGGGTGAGCGCCCGGACACGATCTTGTTGCTGGAGCACGATTCCGTCTACACCGCAGGCAAGCGGACTGAGCCGCACGAGCGTCCCGTGGACGGCACCCCCGTCGTCGACGTCGACCGCGGCGGCAAGATCACCTGGCACGGGCCGGGTCAACTGGTCGGCTACCCGATCGTGAAGCTGCCCGCGGCGATCTACGTCGTGGACTACGTCCGTCGGCTGGAAGAGGCATTGATCGACCTGTGCGCTGATTACGGACTCGCCTCCGCCCGAGTCGCCGGACGGTCGGGAGTTTGGCTAGCCGCCGGCGACGGCAAGCCGGAGCGCAAGATCGCCGCCATCGGAGTCCGGGTGGCGTCCGGGGTGACCATGCACGGGTTCGCCCTCAACGTCGATCCCGACCTGCACGCCTTCGACGCGATCGTCCCGTGCGGCATCACCGACGCCGGTGTGACCTCCGTGGCGGCCGAGATCGGTGAGTCCCCCACTTTGGCCGAGGTCGCGCATCTGCTCCGGCCGCACCTGGAGCGCTATCTCGCGTTCGAACCGTACGAGCAGTCCGCACCGCTGGCCCCCAAACCCGCCGTCACCTACGGGGTGGACGTCGCGGTCGCCTGAGGGGCCCGACGCGCTGAGTCCCGACAACACGAGGTCGGAATCCCCCGCGTGCCACCGGACGCCGATCTCGGCGAACCTGGCAGGCTGAGCCTCACTTCCCAACCCAGGAGTGACGTGTCCTCACCCCCGCTCGCGACGGAATCACCGTGGGCCCTGCAGACCACCGGCCTGGTCAAGACGTACCGTCGTCGCCGCGTGTCCATCCCCGCGGTCGACCGGCTGGACCTGCGGGTGCCGGCCGGTGGCGTGCACGGCTTCCTCGGTCCGAACGGATCCGGCAAGACCACCACGATCCGGATGGCGCTCGGGCTGATCCGGGCCGACGCCGGCCAGATCGAGGTGTTCGGCAGCGAGATCCCGCAGCGGTTGCCGGAGGTGGTCGACCGGGTCGGCGCCATCGTCGAGCAGCCGAAGTTCTTCCCGAACTTCTCGGCCCGGCGCAACCTGGAACTGCTGGCGACCGGCATCGGCGCGCCGCGGCAGCGGGTGGGTGCGGTGCTGGACGAGGTCGACCTGGGTGAGCGGGCCCGGGACCGCTACAAGACCTACTCGCTCGGTATGAAGCAGCGGCTGGCGATCGCCGCCACTCTGCTCAAGGATCCGGACCTGCTGATCTTCGACGAGCCGACCAACGGGCTGGACCCGGCCGGTATCCACGCCATCCGTCAGACGATGCGCCGCCTGGCCGATCAGGGCAAGACGGTGCTGGTGTCCAGCCACATCCTCACCGAGGTGCAGCTGATCGCCGATACGGTGACGATCATCGGCCGTGGCCGGCTGCTGGCCGAGGGACGGGTGAGCGAGATTCTCGCGGCGGC
>JAKDLH010000158.1 GCA_030452945.1 Microlunatus sp.
CTGGTGGCCCCCTTCGGGTCGACCACGCTGGCGATGCTGCCGGCCCCGGGGGTGCCGGGCGGAACGTAGGTCGTGGTGCTCAGGTCACCGAGGTCGTTCTTCGAGGTGAGTGCCCGACCCCATGCGTCGTAGGTGGTGCTGGTCCGGGCGGCCGGGTCGGCGTCGGTCTTGGCCGCGTTCAGGTTGCCGGTGTAGTCCACCGAGCCTGCGGCGGTGGTGCCGGCGGGAATGTAGTGGGTGAAGGTGCCCGGGCGCGCGACCGACCCGGTCAGGCCGGTCACCTCGGTCCAGGTGGCGGTGGTGCGCCCGGCGGTGTCGTACCTGGTCTGGGTGGTGCGGGTCGCGCTGCCGGAGGTCTCGGTCACGGTCAGCGGCTGCAACCAGGCGTTGTAGGAGCTGGTGCGCGAGTCCGGCAGCGTGCCCGCCCCGCCTGCCCCGGCGGTCGGTGCGGCCGCGGGCAGGGTGCGGCAGAGAAGCCCGGCCCACTCGATCCTGTTCCCGCAGGCCGCGTCGGCGCTGTTGGCGGAGGCGGTGTAGTAGATCGTCTTCGTGGTTCCGGCATCGGTACCGGTGGAGCGGGGCTGGCGGGTCTCGGTGGGCCGGCCCTCGGTGTCGTACCTGGTGGTTCGGGTGATCCCGCCGGTGGTGATCCTGGTCGGGGAGCCGAGGGTCCACGGGTCACCCTCGCTGGCGTCCGAGGCGCTCAGCTTGGCGTAGCCGTTCACCGTCGTGACGGTGCTTTCCAGGTCCGCCTGGCCGGGGGTGGCGTCGCTGGCCGCGACCCCGCTCGTCACGGTGGTCGGCAGCCGCCACGGCTGGTCGGTGGCCGGGTTGAGCGACACCCCGGCCACGACCTTGGTGGCCGGGGCGTCCTGGTCGTAGTCGGTCTTGGTGTGCGGGCGCACCGGGCCCACGTCGGCTGGGCCACCGACGATGCCGTCACCGTTGAGGTCGGCCTGGACGGAGGCGTTGCGGGTCGGGCCGTAGGTGTCGGTGGGCAGGGTCCCGGCCTCGGTGACGAGCTTGCCGGCCGTGTCCTTGATGTCGGGGTTGTAGACGGTCTGGGTGGACAGTGCGTCGACCTGCCCGGGCTCGAGGGCGGCACCGGCCGCGTCGGCCTCGCGCACGGTCTTGGTGGCGCGCGCCCCGAGCTGGCGGATGGGGTTGCCCTTGGTGTCGTAGTCGGTCGCGGTGACCTGCCAGGTACCGGCCCCGTAGCCGGCGGTGTTGACGGTGTAGCCCTGCTCGTCGGTGTACTGCAGGTCCGCCCACGACCAGTCCACCCCGGCCCCCGAGACCGGCGAGGTGGCCGGGTAGTCGGGCCCGAACACGGCGTACCCGGTCACCGGGTTGGACGCCTGGTTCCACAGCCGCGCCTGGTCACTGGGCCCGTCCGAGGTCAGGTCGGGCAGACCGGTCCCGGACAGCGGGACCGCGTAGTTGTACCGGGCCAGCGTCACGGCCGGCCCGGACCCGGCCGGGTTGTCCCGGGTCACCGACGCGACGCGGGGGGTGTTCACGGTGGAGTCGTAGGCCAGCCGGTAGGCGGCCAGCCCGGTGGTCCTGACCGAGCTGAGCCGGGTCGAGGACCCATCCCAGGTGTAGTCCGTCCCCAGCGATGTGCGCGGGTCGGTCACGTTCAGCAGGCGCCCGCAGGTGTCATAGGTGTAGGTCGCCACGGTCGTGGTCGCCATCTCGCCGGTGCCCGGCTCCCACAGGGTCGCGGTCACCGACGTCAGCCGCTTCACCTTGCTCGTCCCGTCGGCCAAGGTGACCTCGCCATAGTTGAGGTCGAGGCTTCGGCATCCCTTGGCCAGCCTCCCGGAGGTGGGGCAGGTGAGGGCCGGGCCGGCCGGGGTGGCGTTGTTGGGCGGGACGGCGGCCACGATGCGGGTCACCCGCCCGGCCGCGTCGTGCCCGTACGTGGTGGACCCGACCTGCCCGGGCTCGTTCACCGAGACCGGCACCCAGTCGGTGTCCGCGGACGCCGAGTACGTCACTGGCGCCCAGGTGGTCACGGTGCCGTCCTGTTCGGTCAGCGTCATGATCATCGAGGCGGAAGCGGCCGCGGTGGTGTTGGTGATGGCCAGGCCGGCCGCGGCCGCGGCGGTGTCGGTGGTGGCCGGCAGGTACGCGGCCTTGGCCGCGCCGTCGGCGGTGACCTTGTACGCCCGGTTCTTGGTCGGCGTCTGATAGACCAGCGGGTCGCCTTCCTCGTCGAGCAGCACGATGGTGCCATCGGTGCGGGTGTTGTCGATCACCTGCAACCCGGCCGCCCCGGCCTCGGGTCCCTGCAGGGAGGCGCTCCAGCCCGGACCGAACACCCCGGTGACCGGATCGGGCGGCCAGCCGGCGACGGTGCCGTCACCATCGAAGCTGGTGTGCAAGCGTGACATGGCCAGCTCGCCGGAGTAGCCGGGCACGGACACGTCGGTCGCGCTCGTGTTGAACTCGCCGGTGAACAACGCCACCTGTCCCGGGCCGGCGTCCGCGGTGGGGTAGCCGCCCCCGAAGGCGTGCGGGATCCGGGTGACCGAACGCTGGGTCTGCGACCAGGTGCACTGCGCGGTGGCCACGCCGGCGTAGGTGAAGCACACCTGCACGTCCAACAGCACCGGGACCCGGGAGTTCAGGTCCGCGCCGGCCCCGGCCTCACGCACCGCCGAGGACAACGCGAAGGACGAGGCGACCTTGACCGGGTCGGTCGCGGACGGGAGCGCACCGGCGTTGTTCGTGACGGTCAGCCCCGGGCCGTCGGTCCAGCCGGTCGCCTCGTTGCCGGACCCGGCGACACGCCACTGGACCTTGCCGGTCACCGACGCCGCGCTCCCGCGTGGTGGCCCGCCGGCGGCGATCGCGACCTTGCCCGAGGAGGCAGCCCCGGCGCCCGGCATGCTCAGCGAGGCGCCGCCCCACCCGAACGAGTACGTCGCCGCCGCGGCACCCTTGAGGGTGCGCGCGATCGCGGTCGCCTTGATCGTGTGCGCCCCGGCGGCGCTCTTGGGGATCGTCACCGTCGTGGCCACAACGGCCGGGTCGTTGGTCGGAGTGATCTTCACCCGCGGCTTGGCGACCCCGTCGACGATCAGGTCCACATACCCCGGCGTGGACCAGTCGCCGCTGATCCCGGTGGCCTTGACCGTGCACACCACATCCGCGGCCGGGGCGGTGTCGGTCCACGACCCGTTCGTGTACCCCGGGCACGAGATGCTCGCCGGCGGCGGGGTGTTGTACGCGGTGGCGAACCTGGTCCACGCCGACCAGGTGCCGTTCCACAGGCCCTGCTCGTCCTTGACCGCCGCCCGCACGTAGTAGGTCGTGTTGTTCGCCAGCGCGGTGCTCGGGGAGCAGGACACGCTCGCCCCGGCCGCCGCGTCCCCGGTCGCGCAGAACGACACCTTGGAGGCGCTCGTCCCGGCGGTCGAGCTGTACACCTCGAACGTCACCGACACCCGTGACCCGTCCGGGTCGGTGGCCTTGGAGTAGAACTGCGGCGTCGAGTCGGTCGTAAACAGGTACGTCGTGCTGTCTCGGGGGTCCAGATACGCGGGGGTATACGTGGGGTCCATGGTCGGCGCAGCGGCCGGGTTGGGTTTCCGGTTGTAGGTGAAGGTGATGTGCGGGTCCTGGGCGGTCTGCAGCGAGGAGAACTTCTTCCACCCGTACGAGTCGGTCTCGGAGGCGGACAGGCGCAGCCACCCGGTCGAGTAGGCGTTGCCCGACCAGTAGTCCACCAGCGAGGTGACCGGCACCTTGACCCAGTCGGCCGCGCACGCCGACGAGAAGCCCTTCGCGGTCGTCAGCGTCCCGTGCTGCGAGCCGATGCCGGGCTGGGTGTTCCAGGTCACCGACCCGTCGCTCGACCCGGAGGCGTGCACGTAGAACGGTTTGGCCGTGCACGAGTAGGACCACGTCTCGTACAGCGAGAGGGACGCCGAGACGATGTCCAGGTTCTTGTACTTGGAGAAGTCGAACTGCAGGAACGAGCGCTGCTTGTCCGCGCCGCCGTTGTAGGTGCCGACCCGCAACGTGGTCTCGCTGCGGTAGTTGGAGGTGGGGTAGGCGGACGAGACGTACGTGTCGCTGATCGTGGTCATCGACCCCGACGCGTAGCTCGGGTCGATGGTGACCGGGAACACCCGCCCAGGGTCGGAAAGCCAGTCCTGCTGCGGGGTCAAGGTCAGCACCGCCTTGCCCTGGCCCTGCCGGGTCACGCTCATCGTCACCGGTGACACGCTAGCCGGGTTGCCCGAGCGCGGGTCCACCTTGTCATCCCAGGCGAGCGGGGCCGGCACGAACGAGACCACCTGATCGTCGGCGTCGACGAACGAGACCGACCCGTCCTTCTCCGCACGCGGGCTCACCCCGTCGGTCTGCACCGGGACCTCCCACGAGACAGGTCCGGTGCCGGTCTTGCGCAGCGCGTTCAGCGAGGCCCGGCTCTTGACCACCAGGTGCGTCTCGTAGCCGGTGCGGCGGGCCTCCACCACCAGGTCCACGCCCGGCTTGACCTCCCAGTAGGTCGCGGCCGTCCCGGACAGCACCGGGGTGCCCAGCGTGCCGGCCCAGCCCAGCGTCACGGCGCGGTTCTGCCCGCGTTTGCCCTTGCCCTGCCTGGTCACCACCAGATCGGTGCCCCCGGTGCCCTTCGCGGTCCCGCCCGCGGCCCTCGACGCGCCGGCCAGCGAGAGCCCCAACGGGTGGCTCTTGGGCCCGACCGTGCCATCCGGGCCGGGGACCATCGTCAAATCCACATCCCGCCACGCCCCGGCCGGGTCACGGAACCGGATCGGGCCGCCGTGTGCCTCCGTGGTCAGGGTGCCATCCGGGTTGACCCACGTCGTGGAGGTCTCATCCCGCAACGCCGCGACCTGCACCCGTGAGCCCCGCGCGCGCGCCGTCACCCGCGCCGAGACCTCGTCCGGCGCCTCCGACACCCGCGCCGGCCCCCCCGCGGCCGCCGCGGCGGGCGCCGCCGCCGCCAAGCCCGCGGCGGCGGCGGTGAACGCGCCCGCATCCGCGGCCCCGGCATCAACCGCGAGCAGGCTCGCCACCCGCCAGCAGCACAACGCTCGCCCGCGCCCAGCACGACCGCATCTCATCCACCCCTTGACCGGGCCGAGTCACCCCGGCCGACACGAACACGCTCACCGCGGGTGAGCAACCACACCATCAACACGACGCCCGCACACGCGGGCTCCGCCGATCATCGGACACGAACCGGACCGTTCACAGCAGAATCACCAACTTCTTTAACAACCCTTTAAGGTTCACCCGCTACGGGCGCGGCCCAACGCAACACAAGACCAAAGCTGAGACGACCAGCCGATCCGGGCCGAGGACTGCCGACGTTGTCCAGGCCGGCGGCGTAGCCGGTCAGCCGCCTCGACGCCGGCTCGGCGCAAGCGGCAGCGGTCCGTAGCCGTACGCGCCCAGCAGCGGTATCGCCTGCCGTCGCGAGGTGTCGCGAGGTGTCGCTAGACGATAGGCCGGGGTGACGCCGGACCCGGCGGCGATTCGGCGCGACCATGTAGTGCGTTCGCCGGCCGACCCGCCCGGTACGCCTCCAACAGCTTCACCAAGCCCGACGTGGACTCCCGGACAACTGCTGCCGAGGCCCCCGCCATACGAGCACGATCCCGACTGAACGAACGCCACTTTGCGGCTCGGGACACGTTCGGGAGTTCCAGGCCAACACCGGCAGGTTCGCCCGCGAGTTCGCCGCCCAGAACGGGGGATGGACAAGGACGAGACCGCCCACTGGCGCAAGGTCCCGGACCTGGAGGCCGCCGCCACCTTCTACCCCACCTTCTGCCGCACCGTGAACCTCACCGGCTGACCAGCCCCCTGGAGGACACCGCCCAACCCCACGGGCTCCACCTTGCATACGAAGGCCAGCGACGATAAGACGGGCCAGCTGGGCTGTTACTGTAACGTCACTGTCCGTTCCGTTGCTGCTCAAGGGCCGCGACCAACGCTCGTCCTCCGGCAACGTCCCAGTGCTCGACAAGATCATCGACATCAAGCGGCACACGTCTCATGCCAGCCCGTCGTCGTACGCACTGACGGCAGAAACCAGACCCGTTTGGATCTGATGACAGCGTTCTTACCGACACCCCAAGGCGTGAGGATCGACCGAGCGCCAGCGAGGGAGGCCCGGAGCGCCGAGGAGACGAGACGACCAGCACGCGAGGGAGGCCCGGAGCGCCGGTTCGGCTCGGCCGCCCAGAGGTTCGGCGGCTGAGGTCGGGTCTCAGCGGGTCTGGCTGCCGCGTCCACCGTTGACGCGGTAGACGTCGAAGACACCGTCGATCTTGCGCACGGCCTTGATGACGTGCTCGAGGTGGGCGGGATCGCCCATCTCGAAGGTGAACCGGGACTGGGCGACCCGGTCGCGGGAGGTCTGCACGGACGCCGACAGGATGTTGACGTGCTGGTCGGACAGCACCCTCGTGACATCGCTGAGCAGCCGGTTGCGGTCCAGCGCCTCGACCTGCAGCTGCACGAGGAAGACACTGGCCGAGGACGGCGCCCACTCGACGTCGATGAGCCGCTCGGGGTTGGCCGTCAGCGAGCTGGCGTTGGTGCAGTCGACCCGGTGCACCGAGACGCCGTTGCCGCGGGTGACGAAGCCGAGAATCGGGTCGCCGGGCACCGGCGTGCAGCACTTGGCGAGCTTGACCCAGACATCGGGGGTGCCGACCACGACGACGCCGGGGTCACCGCTGCGCCGTCGGCTCGTGGCTCGGGTCGGGACCGTCGCCTCGGCGAGGTCCTCCGTCGCGCCGTCGACCCCGCCCATCGCCTCGACGAGTTTGTGCACGACGTGCTGCGCGGACACGTGGCCTTCGCCGACGGCGGCGTACAGGGCGTCGATGTCCTGGTAGCGAAGCTCGTTGGCGACCGCGGTCATCGTCTCGTGGCTCATGATCCGCTGGAGCGGGAGGTTCTGCTTGCGCAGGGTCTTGGCGATGCTCTCCTTGCCGGCCTCGATCGACTCCTCACGGCGTTCCTTGGAGAACCACTGCTTGATCTTGTTGCGAGCCCGCGGGCTCTTGACGAAGCTCAGCCAGTCGCGGCTGGGGCCCGCGCCGTCGGCCTTCGAGGTGAGCACCTCGATGACGTCACCGTTCTCGAGGGTCGACTCGAGCGCGACGAGGCGCCCGTTGACGCGCGCGCCGATGCAGTGGTGGCCGACCTCGGTGTGGACGGCATACGCGAAGTCGACGGGGGTTGCCCCCATCGGCAGGGCGACGACCGAGCCCTTGGGGGTGAAGACGTAGACCTCGCTGGCCCCCATCTCGAAGCGCAGCGAGTCGAGGAACTCCCCCGGGTCCTCGGTCTCGCGCTGCCAGTCGAGCAGCTGACGCAACCACGCCATGTCGTTCTGCGGCGCTGCCTCCCCCGCTTTGCCGTTCACCGCCTGGTCCTTGTACTTCCAGTGCGCGGCGACGCCGTACTCGGCGCGGCGGTGCATCGTGTGGGTGCGGATCTGGATCTCGACCGGCTTGCCCTGCGGGCCGATGACCGTCGTGTGCAGCGACTGGTACATGTTGAACT